>JALRLM010000273.1 GCA_023254435.1 Hydrocarboniphaga sp. | reverse complement strand
GCTGCTGTGGCGCGCTGATCTGTCTTGCGCTGACGCCATCGTGTGCGACGAAGATCGTCGCAGGCGACAGCTGCGGCAAGCGCCTCAGCAACTCCTCGCGCAGGGCCTGCGAAATCACCACGATGCCCAGAAAGCGCCGGCAGGCGATGAGGCGGGCCACGCGCTTGAACATCTTCGGCGGCGGCAGGTAGTGCAGCTCCAGCATCACCGCATGGCCCATGTGGCCCAGACGCTCGATCGCACCGATGCGGCGTCCGTAGTAGACACGCGCTCCACCGCGGCTCGCGAACGCCTGCATCGCCAGCCACAGGGCATGGCTCGTCGGCGTCTCGCCGTCGAAGCCGAAATCCAGGTCGGCGCCGTACCAGTCGCGCAGAGAACCGGCCTGCCGGCCGCGTGCCGCGCGCAGGCGCACATCGTGGCCAGCCGCGCTCAGCGCCTGGCACATGCGTACGACGTGGACGGCGTTGGCTTCGTTGGAAGGCAACGTGGATTTGGAGACGTAGACGAGATCGAGCGACAAGGCTGCAGGCTGTAGTAATCGACGCGCAGGAAGAAAGTCAGACGACGCGGCTGATATTCATTCAAGCTAGCATAACTTTGGCTGTCTGAACCCGACGATCCGACTCATGAAGCCTGCCGTCTTCATCCACACCAACGCCAAACAAATGCTGGGCGCCCGCGTGGCCCGGCATGCCCTGCTGCGCAACACGGCGGCGGCCGATCGCTTCGATCTGCATATCATCGAAACCCGGTCCTTCGACTTCATCACCGCCCGGCATGGCCAGCGCTACTTGCGCGGCGGGCGCCATTCGACCTGGAGTGCGGACGATCTGCAGTCCTTCACGCCGCTGCGCTTCGCAGTGCCCGAGCTCATGGGCTACCAGGGCCGCGCCGTGATCATGGATCCCGACATCTTCGCGCTGCGCGACATCCATGACCTGCTCGAGCGCGACATGCAGGGCGCCGCGATCGTCGCGCGACCCATTCCCGCACGCGGCAAGCAGCCGGCGATGTGGGCCAGCAGCGTAATGCTGCTGGACTGCGCACGCCTTGCGCACTGGAACGTCGCGCAGCAGTTCGACGAGCTGTTCCAGTTCCGTCGCGACTATCGCCTCTGGATGAACCTGCTCGACGAGCCGGCCGGCAGCATCGGCGAACTGCCGGGCCAGTGGAACGATTTCGATCATCTGGACGAAGACACCTGCCTGCTGCACACGACGCAGCGGCGCACCCAGCCCTGGAAGTCCGGCCTGCCCATCGACTTCGCCGAGCAGGACAAGAGCCTGCGCCGGCGCGCACGGCAAGGCATGGTGTCGACACTGCGCCGGCTGCGCGGCGATCCCGCGCCGCTGGGCCGCTACCAGCCGCATCCCGATCCGGCGCAGGAGCGGCTGTTCTACAAGCTGCTGGCCGAGTGCGTCGACATCGGGTCCATCAGCCTCGCGGAGATCCGTTCCGAGATCGCCGCCGGCAACATCAGGGCCGACAGTCTCGAATGTATGAAGGCGGCTCACGCGCATCGGTCCCCGGCCTTGTCCGCTTGAACGCTGCGCCAGATTCGCCGCGACATTTCGTGACCGATCCACGTCCATCGCCGGAGCCGGACCGGCGCCTGCGGCATCTCGCCCTGTTCATGCACGGCTTCGAGGATGGCGGCGCGCAAAGGCGAGTGCTGACGCTGGCGCAACAGCTGGCCGCGCAGGGCCTGCGCGTGGATCTGCTCGTGGCCTGGCCGCAGGGGCCGCTACGCGAGCGGCTCGACGATCGCGTGCAGCTTCACGTGCTGCCGATGACGTCCCTGCTGGCCGTACTGGCCCGCAGACCACGTGCCAAGCCCTGGCTGCGCGTACAGGCCGTGGTGCCGGCACTCGCCGAATGGTTGCGACGCGAAAAACCCGAAGTCTTCGTCGCCGCCGCCAATCATGCGGTGCTGCCGGCCATTCGGGCCTGGCGCCGCGCCGGGCACCCCGAGATCGCGCTCGCCTTGCGCGTGAGCAACGCCATCATCGGTCACCGCCAGCGGCTCGGCGATCCGCTCAAGCGCCGCATCTGGAAGCGTAGCCTGCCGCAGGCGCATGCCGTGGCCACCGTGGCGACGGCGCTGGAACAAGAGATTCTCGCTCTGGCACCCGCCTTGTCGGGGCACGTGCGGACGATCTCCAATCCCGTCATCGCGGCGCTGCCGCCCTTGCAGCGCGAGCCCGATTCCCGGCCTCTGCTGCTCGGCGTCGGCCGGCTCGTGGAGCAGAAGGATTTCGCGACGCTGATCGAGGCCTTCGCGATCCTTCGGCGCGAACGCGAGGCGCGGCTCGTGATCCTGGGCGAAGGCCCGCAGCGAGCGCTGCTGCAAAGACGCATCGACGGCCTGGGCCTGGGCGACGACGTGCAACTGGCCGGCTTCGCCGACGACCCGCTGCCCTGGTATCGCCGTGCCCGGCTCATGGTGCTGTCGTCGCGTTGGGAAGGCATGCCGGGCGTGCTCATCGAGGCCATGGCCGCAGGCTGCCCGGTCGCCAGCACCGACTGCGCGGGCGGCAGTCGTGAACTGCTGCGCAACGGTGAACTGGGCCCGCTGAGCCCGGTTGGCGATGCACCGGCCCTGGCCGCGTCGATGGCAGCCGCGCTCGATCATCCGGTCGCGGCCGAACAGCTGCGCCAGCGCGCCGCCGACTTCACGTTCGAGTCGGCGACGCGGGATTTTCTAGGCGTGCTGCAGTACGCGAGGACTCAGGCGCGAGCGGACTGAAGGAAGGAGACGATGGCCTCTGCCGAGCGCGGCGCGGTGGGCGCGCCCGGCAGCAAGGAAAAGCTCTCGGCGAAATAATCGCGCTGCAGCTTGCTCCAGTGCAGGTGATGCGCCGTCTCCAGCGCCTGCGGCAACTGCTCGAGACGATCGATGACCGGGCCGATGTTCCAGAACAGGTAGTCCGGCGAATTGCGCCACTGCACATCGTGCGAATTGATGAAGACGCAGGGGCGCGGCTTGACCACGAATTCGGTGACCTGGCTGCTGACATCGCCCAGGTAGATGTCGGCCGCGCGCGTATAGGTCATGTCGATGCTGCGTTCGCTGCCGAGGTCGATGTGCAGGTGCGGCAGGTCGCGATAGCGCTGCAGGCGTTCGGCCAGCTCGCCGCTGGCGCCTTTCTCGAACAGGCGCAGATGCGGAGCGAAGATCAGGTTATAGCGGTCCTGCTGCGCGAACCAGTCGAGTATCGCCAGACCGTCGCGCTTCCATGAGGACAGCGAATGGCGGAAGTGCGGGTTGTACAGCACGGTCTTGCGCCCGTTGTCGAACAGCGGCGCGGTATTGAACGGCTGCTTGAACACCAGATCGAACTTGGGATAACAGCCGACGTGATAGCGGCCCGGCCGGATCAGGCCAGACTCCAGCATGCGCTTCTCCTGCTTGGCGCCGGCCAGCAAGGCGAAATCGAACTTGGCGAGATCGGATGCGTAGCCGACCGCCCGGTCGCCGGCCCCATGGCTGGTCCAGATCAGCGGCGCCCGCACGCCCATGCTCTTGAGGCACAGCGAGGTCCGCTCAGGCACCACGATGCCATCGAAGCCATCGAGCCACTTGCGATTGGCCCAGAGCACGGGCTGCTTGAAGGGCACCGTGCCGACGAGACCGCCCAGCCACTGCGCGAGCCTGGGCACCTTGAGATCGACCCATTGGAGCGGGCTGTCGCCATAGGCCTCGGCGATGCGGCGCGCCACGGCCTGCTGGGCTGCGGTCGTTGTGGCGATGGTGACTTCCACCTCGCGGTGCTGGCGGGCCATCTCGATGGCCAGCGGCAAGCTATGCGGCACCTGATGCGGCTGGGCCAGATAGAGAAACAGTACGCGCAGACCCGGAGCGCCGTAGCGCGTGACGTCCGGCGCGAAGTCGAGGTCCGGTTCGGCCCAGGATGCTCCGGACAATCGCAGGGCGGCACCGGTGGTTACTGCCGAATGATTGATCATGAGCGGATGGGACATTCGAAGTCGTTCCTGGTCGGCATCGGCATGAGGCAAGGAGTTCCGGAACCGATCATCCGGCGAATCGTCTCCCCCGATAGCACGCGAATTGCCGATGTACGAATGAACCAGACCGGGCTACAGCGCGCGCGATGGCCGGAGCCGACGCCGTGTGGTGCCCGAAGACTGGCCGCCTGGCGCGTTCCACACCACCCCCACCGCTGTCGCCGGGCACGACTGATTGCTGCCAAGAGACTGATCATAGCTGAGGAGCCATCCAGGGTAGTTTCTAGCCGTCATACGCGTGGGGCGGGATGCGTACTGCCGTAAGGTGCTGCCCGCATTGCACTACTAGATAAACAATTGCGTTAATCGCCTCTGAATAGCGTGCAGACTAACGAGATATCGGTTACCGCCGCGCTACGCTTTGTATGTGGTGCAACATTGTGCGACACAAGCTCGCGCCTCGCCCTTACGGCGGTCACAGTGCATTCAGCGTCGTGGGCGCCCCCCGGCACCCCTGGCCGCGTCAGTTCGCCGGCACCCTACAGACGACGCCGGGCCGGTTCATCACCCTGACGGGGTTTGCCCACGAGCAACCCGCCGTTCCGGGTTCATACGAAGGCGGCCCGCGCATGACAGCACCCGCCCACTCGCGGATAATTCGCGCCCCACACCGGTCGGCCTCCTGGCGAGGATCGCGGCACCGGTCGTCTCCTTTTGCAATTCGTTCCGATAGCGCCCCATGAGCCAATACGTCTACACCATGAACCGGGTCGGCAAGACCGTCCCGCCGAAGAAAGAGATTCTGCGCGACATTTCGCTCTCGTTCTTCCCCGGCGCCAAGATCGGCGTGCTGGGCTACAACGGCGCCGGTAAGTCGACCCTGCTGCGCATCATGGCCGGCATCGACAAGGAGTTTCATGGCGAGGCACGCCCCATGCCGGGCCTCAAGGTGGGCTACCTGCCGCAGGAGCCACAGCTCGATCCGGCCAAGGACGTGCGCGGCAACGTGGAAGAAGCCCTGGCCGAGATTCTGCAGCTGAAGGCCGATCTTGACGCCGTCTACGCCGCCTACGGCGAAGAGGACGCGGATTTCGACAAGCTGGCCGCCAAGCAGGCCGATCTCGAAGCCCGGATCGCCGCAGCCGACGCCGAGAACATCGACGTCATTCTCGACAAGGCTGCCGAAGCGCTGAACCTGCCGCCCTGGGATGCCGACGTCACCAAGCTCTCGGGCGGTGAGCGCCGTCGCGTCGCCCTGTGCCGCCTGCTGCTGTCCAAGCCGGACATGATCCTGCTCGACGAGCCCACCAACCATCTCGACGCCGAATCGGTGGCCTGGCTGGAGAAGTTCCTCAAGGACTTCCCGGGCACGATCATCGCCGTGACCCACGATCGCTACTTCCTGGACAACGTGGCCGGCTGGATCCTCGAACTCGACCGCGGCCACGGCATTCCCTACCAGGGCAATTACACGACCTGGCTCGAGACCAAGGAAAAGCGCCTGGCCACCGAGCAGAAGCAGGAAGACGCTCACGCCAAGGCGATGAAGGAAGAGCTCGAGTGGGTGCGCAAGAACCCCAAGGGTCGCCAGGCCAAGTCCAAGGCGCGCGTCGCCGCGTTCGAGGAACTGGCGAGCCAGGAATTCCAGAAGCGCTCCGAGACCAAGGAGCTCTACATTCCGCCGGGCCCGCGCCTGGGCGACAACGTCATCGAGGTCAAGAACGTCGGCAAGAAGTACGGCGATCGCTGGCTCTACCAGGGCCTGAACTTCACGGTTCCGCGCGGCGCCATCGTCGGCATCATCGGTGCCAACGGCCGCGGCAAGACCACGCTGTTCCGCATGCTGCTGAACCAGGAACAGCCGGACGAAGGCACGATCACCATCGGCGAGACCGTGAAGCTGGCCTACGTCGACCAGAGCCGCGATGCGCTCGACGGCAGCAAGACGGTGTTCCAGGAAGTCTCGGGCGGCAACGACATCATTCGCGCCGGCAGTTTCGAGATGCCCAGCCGCGCCTACCTCGGCCGTTTCAACTTCAAGGGCGAGAGCCAGGGCAAGCGCATTGGCGATCTGTCGGGCGGTGAGCGCAACCGCGTGCATCTGGCCAAGCTGCTGCTGTCCGGCGGCAACACCCTGCTGCTCGACGAACCGACCAACGACCTCGACGTGGAAACCCTGCGCGCCCTCGAAGACGCGCTGCTCGATTTCCCGGGCTGCGCACTGGTGATCTCGCATGATCGCTGGTTCCTCGA
>JALRLM010000260.1 GCA_023254435.1 Hydrocarboniphaga sp. | reverse complement strand
GACCTGCTCTACGAAGGCGGCATCGCGAATATGCGCTATTCGATCTCGAACACGGCCGAATACGGCGACATCAAGACCGGCCCGCGCATCATCACCGAAGAAACCAAGAAGGAGATGAAGCGCGTCCTGACCGACATCCAGACCGGCAAGTTCGCGCGCGACTTCGTGCTCGAGAACCAGGCTGGCCAGCCCACGCTGAAGGCCAAGCGTCGTATCGGCGCCGAGCACCAGATCGAGGAAGTCGGCGCCAAGCTGCGCGCGATGATGCCCTGGATCGCCAAGAACAAGCTCGTCGACAAGACGCGCAACTAAGGCGATTTCCGATTCGGCAAAAGGCCGGCTAGCGCCGGCCTTTTGCTTTTTAAGTCGCCTGTCAGCGGCAGCGAGCACTATCGTCCCATGCGTACTTCGCTCAATACGATCATCGGCATTCCGGTCGAGGGCTGGGTGGTGATCGCAGGCACGGTCGCGACCTGGCGCCTGCTGCTGCTCGTCCACGAGGCGGCCTGGGGGCTGCTGGCCCTGGTGCCGCTGCAGATGTTGTTCTTCGCCGACCGCAATCGCGCGGTACCGTCCAAGCCGCGCGGCGTGCTGTCGCCCGTCGACGGGCGCATCGTGCATCGCCGCGAATGCCACGATCCGATGCTGGATCGCGAGGCCATCCGCGTCAGCATCCGCGTGAGCCTGTGGGGGGCGTACAGCCTGCGTTCGCCCATCGAGGGCGAGCATGTGCGCTTCTCGGGTGTCGGCGATCGCAGTTCCGTGGTTCGCACCGACGAAGGAGACGAGATCGTGATCCGTATGCGCAGCGGCAGCCTGCTGGGTGCCCTGCCGATCTGGACGCCGGTCGGCGACCGCATCGGGCAGGGGCGTCGCTGTGGTCTGCGCCGCCTGGTTCGCGAGCTCGATCTGTATCTGCCGGCCAACGCCCGCGTGGAAGTCGCGGCGGATGCCCGGGTAAGATCGGGGCAAACCGTGATCGCCACGCTGCTGCGCAAGAACCCGGCATGACCGACGAGCTAGAACCCCAGTCTTCAGCGCCCGCCGTCAAACGACGTCGCAAGGGCATCTATCTGCTGCCCAACCTGTTCACCACGATGACGCTGTTCGGCGGTTTCTACGCCATCGTCATGTCGATGAACGGCAAGTTCGAGGCGGCCTGCGTCGGCGTGCTGGTGGCGATGATCGCCGACGGCCTCGACGGCCGCATCGCGCGCCTGACCAACACCGCGAGCGATTTCGGCAAGGAATACGACTCGCTGTGCGACATGGTGGCCTTCGGTGTGGCGCCGGCCATCGTCGTCTACGCCTTTTCGCTGCGCTATCTGGCCGATTATCCCTGGCTCGGCGGCAAGCTCGGCTGGGTCATCGCCTTCACCTACACGGCCTGCGCCGCGCTGCGTCTGGCGCGCTTCAACGTGCTGGCCGCCATCGCCAGCAGCAACAAGGATTTCTTCGGCGTGCCGAGCCCTTCGGCCGCGGCCGTGGTGACCTTCTTCGTCTGGAGCTGCGTCGACGACAGCCGCTCGTTGTTCGCCTGGATCAGCGGCCGCGTGCCGTTCGCCGGTCCCGAGGTGCTGTGGCTGGCCGCACCGCTGACCCTGCTGACGGCGCTGTCGATGGTGTCGAGCATTCGCTACAACAGCTTCAAGAAGCTCAATCTGCACGGCAGCGTGCGCTTCATGACACTGGCCGGCGTGGTCGGCGCGCTGGCGCTGGTGGCCATCGATCCGCCGCGCGTACTGTTCCTGGCTTTTCTGGCCTACGCGCTGTCGGGGCCGGTGAGCGTGCTGTGGCGGCGCGTGCGCAACAAGCAGGCTTACGAGCCGATGCCCTGAAGGGCATCGCTCGCCGGGCTGCGCTTTGACGATTCACGCCAAACCTTTTTACAATCGCGGCCCATGAACAGCGCCCGCAACATCGTTGCCTGCACCTACCGCGAGTCCGCCTCGCGTCGTGCACTTGCGCTGTCGCTTCGTCTGCTCCTTCTGCCGTAAGGCAGACAGAACGCACACGGCTGCACGGGGCCCATACCGTGACCTCCAAGAACTCACCGACGACCGGCCCAGGCCGGGAACGCAGACTGCGCTCTGCGCGTCTCACCGCACGCCAGTAACGTGCAACGCGGCGTATCGACATCGCTCGGCACCTGACCGAGATCCGAACGCCCAAAGCCAGGAATCGACAACATGGCCATGCTCAAGAACCCTGCCACCAAGTACCGTCCTTTCGCGCCCGTCGCGCTCAAGGATCGCACCTGGCCGGATGCCGTCATCACGCGCGCGCCGGTCTGGTGCAGCGTCGATCTTCGCGACGGCAATCAGTCGCTCATCGAGCCCATGAACCGCGAGCGCAAGCTGCGCATGTTCGACACGCTGGTGCAGATCGGCTTCAAGGAAATCGAAGTGGGCTTTCCGTCGGCCTCGCAGACCGATTTCGATTTCGTGCGCTGCCTGATCGAAGAAAACCGCATTCCGGACGACGTCACCATCCAGGTGCTCACGCAGGCGCGCGAGCCACTGATCCGCCGCACCTTCGAGGCCGTGAAGGGCGCTCGCCGCGTGATCATGCATTACTACAACGCCGTGGCGCCGGTGATGCGCAACGTCGTTTTCGGCATGAGCAAGGACGAGGTGATCGCCGAACTGGCCGTGAAGCACGCCCGGCTCGTGCAGGAGATCGCCGCCACGCAGCCCGACACGCAGTGGGTGTTCCAGTATTCGCCGGAGATGTTCTCCAGCGCCGAGCTGGAATTCTCCAGGCAGATCGTCGATGCCGTGACCGAGGTCTGGCAGTCGTCGCCGGGCAATCCCTGCATCATCAACCTGCCGTCGACGGTGGAGCACTCCACGCCCAACATCTTCGCCGACATGATCGAGTGGATGCACCGCAACCTGCAGCGTCGCGACGGCATCATCCTGTCGGTGCATCCGCACAACGATCGCGGCACCGGCACCGCAGCTGGCGAGTTCGCCATCATGGCCGGCGTCGATCGCGTGGAAGGCTGCCTGTTCGGCAACGGCGAGCGCACCGGCAACGTCGACGTCGTC
>JALRLM010000248.1 GCA_023254435.1 Hydrocarboniphaga sp. | reverse complement strand
CGGGTTTTGAAATGGATGCCAGCTCGACTCCAGGGCGCTGCCATCGTGCTCGACGACGACGGCAATGTATTCCGTGCCGAAGCGCAGTCCCAAGGCCAGTGACCCGCAGCAGACCAGTAACAGCAGCGCAATCGCGAAGCGGCCGTCATCGGAGCTGACGCAGGCGCGAACGCCGATGCCGGTCGCGATCAGTGCTGCGGTGAAGGCGACTTCGCAGAAAGCATAGGCAGCGAAATGGCTGCGGCTGGCAGATAGAGAGCCCAGCAACAAAGCGGCAACGAGGCTGCAGCGAACCCATGACGGAATTCGCCGCAGCGCTTCCCATACGGCGGCTGGCGAAATGGCCGTCGTGACCAGTAGCAGCCCCAGGACGAGGCATTGAAGCAAGCGGGCTTCGTCGTAGCGGGTCTGCCAGGCGAACGGGGCGGCGATGCCACTGAGCATCCAGGCCGCGCAGCTCGCCAGGGCGATCAATGCAGAGGCGAAAAGTGGCTTGGGCATGGGAGCGAAGTTCGGCTCGAATGAAAACGCCGCCCGAAGGCGGCGCTTTCATTACGTCTGGAGCACTGTGAGATCGCGGTGCGATCCCGCAGTGGTGCTTATCAGGAGCCGTTGGGCGTCGCGCCCTTGATGTACTTGACGCAGGACGCCGTCGTGGTCAGACCCCAGGTGATGAGCTGATGGTTGGAGGCGGGGGTGGCGGTCAGGTTGCAGGTCTTCAGTTCGGTGCCGCCGCTGATCTGGATCGCGGCCGTCGTGGCGGCGATGGTGGGGGCGCTGGACGCATACTTCGGAGCCGACAGCGTCTGGGGCAGGCCGTAGGGTTCGAGCTTGGCGATGGTGTCGCAGTTGGCGATGACACCGGCCTGGTCGTTGATGCACTCGCTGATCGCGGTCTTGATCGAGCCCGTGGAAGACAGCGTATCCGCCCACTTGGCGCGGACCACGTAGTCCTGGTACGCCGGAATGGCGATGGCGGCGAGGATGCCGATGATCGCGACCACGATCATCAGTTCGATCAGGGTGAAGCCTTGCTGCTTGTTCATTTCGGACTCTCCGGTGCTGAAACGCTGGAAACTGTTCGGGATCTGACTGTTGGGGGAATCGATCCCGCCGCAATCCATATGGCAACCGGGGTGCCAGCCACGGGATTCGCAGATCAATTCAATTGAAACAGTGGCTTGCAGTATCTCCACGCGATTGGCCGACTGACAAAGCTGACCAAAATTGTCAGCAACTGACAAAACCGGCGACACGGCTCGTCACCTGCCGACCGGGTCGGGCGCTCGGGCCGGGCGACAGGCCTGTTACCATTTCGCCCCCCGTAATTCAGCAGTGACCCGCACATGCAGGAGCAATACAGCCCGGCCGACCTGGAATCCCAGGCGCAGGCGTTCTGGGAGCGCGAGCAGTCGTTCAAGGCCGTGGAAGACCCGAGCCGTGAGAAGTATTACTGCCTGTCGATGTTCCCGTACCCGAGCGGCAAGCTGCACATGGGTCATGTGCGCAACTACACCATCGGCGACGTCATCAGCCGCTACCAGCGCATGCTCGGCAAGAGCGTGCTGCAGCCCATGGGCTTCGACGCCTTCGGCCTGCCGGCCGAGAACGCGGCCATCGCCAACAACACCCAGCCGGCGAAGTGGACCTACGCCAACATGGATTACATGGTGGCCCAGCTCAATCGGCTGGGCTTCGCCTACGACTGGTCGCGTCGCCTCGATACCTGCCGGCCCGAGTACTACCGCTGGGAGCAGCTGCTGTTCACTCGGCTGCTCAAGAAGGGCCTCGCCTAC
Source organism: Hydrocarboniphaga sp. (assembly GCA_023254435.1). Taxonomy (GTDB): domain Bacteria; phylum Pseudomonadota; class Gammaproteobacteria; order Nevskiales; family Nevskiaceae; genus Hydrocarboniphaga. The sequence goes on along the minus strand of JALRLM010000248.1, from coordinate 1,211 downwards.
CGCAAGGACTCGGTGGTCAACTGGGACCCCATCGACCAGACCGTGCTGGCCAACGAGCAGGTGGTCGACGGTCGCGGCTGGCGTTCGGGTGCGCTGGTGGAGCGGCGTTCGATTCCGCAGTGGTTCCTCAAGATCACCGACTACGCGCAGGAGCTGCTGGACGACCTGGGTCAGCTCGACGGCTGGCCCGAGCCGGTCAAGACCATGCAGCGCAACTGGATCGGCCGCTCCGAAGGCCTGGAACTGCAGTTCGCCGTCGAAGGCGAAGCAGAGCCGCTGACGGTCTATACGACGCGCCCCGACACGCTCATGGGCGTGACCTATCTGGCCGTCGCGGCCGAGCATCCGCTGGCGAAGAAGGCCGCGGCGTCGAATGCCGAACTGGCGGCGTTCCTGGCCGAGGCCTCGCGCAGCGGCGTCGCCGAGGCCGAGCTGGAGACGCAGGAAAAGCGCGGCATGCCGCTGGGCATTTACGCCATCCATCCGATCAGCGGTGAGCGCGTGCCGGTCTGGGCCGCCAACTTCGTGCTCATGGGCTACGGCACCGGCGCGGTCATGGCGGTGCCGGCGCACGACGAGCGCGACTTCGAGTTCGCGACGAAATACGGCCTGCCGATCAAGCAGGTCGTCTGCGGCGCCAAGGAAGCGGAGCTCATGCAGCGTCTGGCGACGCTGGGCGATCTGTCCGACGAGGATGATCCGGTCGAAGGCTCGGTCAAGGAGCCCTTGCTGCGCGAGCTGCATGCGATCCGCACGGCCTGCACGACCGAGCACGGCGTGCTGATCAACTCGGGTGAGTACACCGGGCTGACGTTCGCGCAGGCCTTCGATGCCATCGCCGATCGCTTCGAGCAGGCCGGAACCGGCAAGCGCCGCGTCAACTTCCGTCTGCGTGACTGGGGCGTTTCGCGCCAGCGTTACTGGGGTTGCCCGATTCCGGTCATCTACTGCGCCAAGTGCGAAGCGGTGCCGGTGCCCGAGGACCAGCTGCCCGTGGTGCTGCCCGAGGACGTGGCGTTCACCGGCGTGCAGTCACCGATCAAGGCTGATCCCAACTGGGCCCGGACCACCTGCCCGAGCTGCGGCGGCCCCGCCACTCGCGAGACCGATACCTTCGACACCTTCTTCGAGTCGAGCTGGTATTTCGCGCGCTACGCCTGCCCGGACAGCGATACGCAGATGCTCGACGAGCGCGCCAACTACTGGCTGCC
>JALRLM010000246.1 GCA_023254435.1 Hydrocarboniphaga sp. | reverse complement strand
GTCTCCCATCACCAACTTGGCGATGCGCCCCCGAGAAACGGACCCCATCACGACGAGATCGGCGCCCCAGCTCTGGGCGTGGGCGAGCAGGCCCTTCTTGGGAGTGCCGGACAGGCTTTCCGCCTCGGGCTCCCAGCCGTGCATTGCGCGCCAGCGCTTTTTCGAAGGCCGGCGCGCTGTCGGTCAGCACGCGATAACCGTGCGGCCCGATTTCGGCCTCGATGCGGCGACCGAGCCTCAGCAGGCGGGCGCGCATGGTGCGGTGATAGTCGCGACCCAGCGCATAGCGCGCGATGTAGGCCGCATCGCCATCGGCCAGCACCTCGCGCGCATTGGGGCCCGGCGGCTTGTAGTTCATGCGCAGGCTGATGACCCCGAGCGTGCCCGGGCGCAGGCGCGCAGGCTGTGCGCGTTGCTCGGGATCGCGGCCCATGTAGGCCATGCCGCCGTGGTGTCCTTCGGCAACCCAGCGCTGCAGATGCGCCAGGTCGTCATCGAGTTGCAGATGGGCGATGCCGGCGTCGGCGAAACCCAGTTCGAGCGCCCATGACCGAATACGCTCGGGCAGGGCGGTGAGCACGTCCGCCGCTATCATGGGCGTCGTCGGCGCATGGCCTGGGACCGAGCGGGGCTCGCGGTCGGGCTCGGAACTGGAATCCACGGCGGACACGAACGAATCTCGAGGAGCGTAGCGGGGCAGTGACGTACGACGGGCATCCATTGTATTCGGCGGCGCAGACGCGCGAACTCGATCGTCAGGCGATCGAGCGGCTGACGGTGCCGGGCTACGAGCTCATGTGTCGCGCCGCGGCGGTGACCTGGGACGCGTTGCGCGCACGCCGGCCCGATGCGCGCAGCCTCGATATCGTCTGCGGCAGTGGCAACAACGGCGGCGACGGTTATGCGCTGGCGCGCCTCGCCCACTCGGCCGGATGGCACGTGCGCGTGTGGTCGCTGGGCGATCCCAGGCCGGGAACCGAAGCGGCGCAGGCGCTGGCCGACTGTCACGCCTCGGTAGCGCCACGAGCCTATGAGTCGGGCTGCCTGCGCGATGCCGCCATCGTGGTCGACGCCATCTACGGCACGGGCCTGTCGCGCGCTCCGCAAGGACTCGCGGCAGCGGCGATCGAGGATATTCGTGCGCTGTCGGGCCGCGCATGGATCGTCGCCATCGACGTTCCGAGCGGCCTGTCGGCCGATACCGGGCAAGCGCCCGGCGTGGTGGTCAAGGCCGACCTGAGCGTGAGCTTCATCGGCCGCAAGCTGGGCGTGTATACGGGCTCGGGCCCGGACTTATGTGGCGAGCGCGTGTTCGATGCGCTGGCCTTGCCGCACAACGCCGAAGTCGATGCGTCCGCCGTGCTGCTGGATCGCGCGATGCTCGCCCGGCGTCTGCCACCGCGAGCGCGCGGCGCACACAAGGGCAGTTCGGGCATCGTCACCCTGATCGGCGGCGACGATGGCTATGCGGGCGCCATTCTTCTGGCCGCGCGGGCCACGCTGCGTTGCGGCGCCGGCCTGGTGTCGGTCGCCACCCGGCAGGCGCATGCGGCGGGACTGGTGCCCGCGCAACCCGAAGTGATGTTCCGCGCCGTGGAGTCTGCCGGCGATCTGGCGCCGCTGATCGCGCGTTCGCGGGTCCTAGCGGTCGGCCCGGGCCTGGGTCAGAACGATTGGGGCCGCGCGATGTGGCAGGCCGCGCTGAGCGCCGGCAAGCCCCTCGTGGTCGATGCCGATGCCCTGAACCTGCTCGCGCAGGTTCCGCGCTTTCGCGACGACTGGATTCTCACCCCGCATCCCGGCGAAGCCGCGCGTCTGCTGGGTTGCGACGTGGCGCAGGTCGAGCGCGATCGCTACGCCGCGGCTCGCGAACTCTCGCAGCGCTACGGTGGCGTCGTGGTGCTAAAAGGGGCCGGCACGGTGATCGCCGGCGCGCGAACGAGCGTCTGTCCTTACGGCAATCCGGGCATGGCGGTCGGCGGCATGGGCGATGCGCTGACGGGTGTGATCGCCGCATTGTTCGCTCAGGGCTTGTCGCTCATGGACGCGGCCGAAACCGGCGTCATGGTGCACGCCTTGGCCGGTGATGCCGCTGCGCGGAAAGGCGAGCGCGGCTTGCTGCCTTCCGATGTGATCGACGCACTGCGCGCCGTGGTCAATCCCCGCATGGAACCATGGCCATGACTCGCCTGCAGTTCGATCTGCCCGACAGCGAAGCGTCGGAGCGCTTCGCGGCGGCGCTTGCCGATGCGCTGGCAGATCGCTCTGGTGCCGTGATCTATCTGCAAGGCGATCTCGGAGCCGGCAAGACTACGATTGCGCGTGCGCTGCTGCGCCGGCTGGGGGTGCAGGGTGCGATCCGCAGCCCGACCTACACGATCATGGAGCCTTACGAGATCGAGGGCCGGCGCCTGCTGCACATGGACCTGTATCGCATCGAGGCGGCCGACCTCGAACAGCTGGGCCTGGACGACTATTCGCCGCGCGACACGATCTGGCTCGTCGAATGGCCGGAGAAGGCCGACGGCGAGCTGCCGCCCTTCGATCTCGATCTGCGCCTGCAGCACACCGAGAACGGCCGCCGGCTGCAATTGGAAGCCGCAGAGGGTTGGGAACGGGCGCTTCAGGCTCTCCCGGCGCAGGCCAGCCAAGATTCTGCTTGAGGAAAGTGACGTATCTTGCTGGTTCTTAAACGATAAACTTCTTGCTTCCTGCAAAACGCCACGGTACTCTGCCGCTATCTACGGTCGAGACCGTTTATGCGCGCCTTCCTTTCGCTGGCCCTGGGCCTGGGTTCCTGCCTGTATCTGACCGGTACTAGCGCAGCGGAGCTGCGCGACCTGCGCGTCTGGGACGGTCCCGAAAGCACGCGCGTGGTGTTCGATCTCAGTGCTGCGGCCGAGCACAAGGTGTTCTCGCTGGCCAACCCCGATCGCATCGTCATCGACATCGCCGGCATCAACGAATCCGGCGTCAAGATCGCGGACCGCGTCGCCGCCAAGGGCATCGTCAGGAAAGTACGCTCGGGTCCGCGCGAAGACGGCTCGCTGCGCATCGTGCTCGACGTAGCCGAGCCGGTGAAACCCAAGAGCTTCGCGCTCGCGCCCACCGAGCAATACGGCAATCGTCTGGTCGTCGATCTGTACGGCCGCACGCCGACACTCGAAGAACTCGCCGACGTGAAAGTGGAGCCGACGGTGAAGTTTGCGGCCAAGCCCATCGTCATCGCAGTCGATGCCGGCCACGGCGGCGAAGATCCGGGCGCCATCGGCCGTCGCGGCTTGCAGGAGAAGGATGCCTCTCTCGCCATTGCGCGCAAGCTCGCCTCGCAGATCAACCAGCAGCCCGGCATGAAGGCCGTGCTGACGCGCGACGGTGATTACTACATCGGCCTGCGCGAGCGCACGGTCAAGGCACGCCAGGCGCAGGCCGACATGTTCATCTCGGTGCACTGCAACGCCTACAAGAATCGTGATCTGCGCGGCAGCGCGGTCTACGTGCTGTCGGATCGCGGCGCCACCAACGAGCACGCGCGCTGGCTCGCTCACAAGGAAAACTCGGCCGACATGGTCGGCGGGCTCGAACTGGGCAGCAAGGACAACGAACTGGCCGCCGTGCTGATCGACCTGTCGCAGGCTTCGTCGATGGAGGCGAGCTTCGACGTCGGCAACCGCCTGCTCAAGTCGCTGGGCCAGATCAATACGCTGCAGAAGGCCGATGTGCAGCAGGCCGGCTTCATGGTGTTGAAGTCGCCTGACATTCCCTCGGTGCTCGTCGAAACCGCATTCATCACCAACGACAGCGACGAGAAACTGCTCGGCAGCAGCGCCTATCAGGAAAAGCTGGCGCGCTCGCTGCTCGAAGGCATCCAGGGCTACTTCAAGAGCTACCGGCCGCAGCAGCCGGTGGACGAAGCCCCGCGCCCGCGGCTGCAGAAAGTGCGCAAGAGCACGGCCGGCGCCGACATCAGCGAAGAGGAAGAGCTGGCCTCGCTGCACTGAGCGGGTAGCGGCACCGGCCGAAGCCGGAAACCTGGCATTCCCGTATCCTGAGCGCGCTTTTTCTGCCTCAACGGAACCGTCGTGCCGATTCGTCTGCTCCCCGATGCGCTCGTCAACCAGATCAAGGCTGGCGAGGTCATCGAGCGTCCTGCTGCCGTCATCAAGGAACTGGTCGAGAACAGTCTCGACGCCGGCGCGCGCCGCATCGAAGTCGAGGTGGAGCAGGGCGGCCTGACGCTGCTGCGCGTGCGCGACGACGGTTCGGGCATCGCGCGCGACGAGCTGATGCTGGCGCTGGAGCGCCACGCCACGAGCAAGATCCGCGATCTGGACGATCTGGAATCGGTGGGCAGCCTGGGCTTTCGTGGCGAGGCGCTGGCCAGCGTGCTGTCGGTGTCCCGGTTGAGCCTGTCGGCGCGTCAGCACGACGGCGACCATGGCTGGAAGCTCGAAGGCGACGGCGTGCTGCAATCGCGCGAGCCACAGCCCTGCGCGCTGCAGCCGGGCACCTGCATCGAAGTGCGCGACCTGTTCTACAACACGCCGGCGCGCCGCAAGTTCCTGAAGGCCGAAAGCACCGAGTTCCGCCATATCGACCTGGTGATGCGCCGGCTGGCGCTGGCGCGTTACGACGTGGCTTTCAGTTGGCAGCACAACGGTCGCCGCGTCGGCGAGCTGCGCGCGGCTGAGAGCGAGGCCGCGTTCGAGCCCCGCGTCCGCGAGGTCTGCGGCAAGGACTTCGTCGACAACGCCCTGTTCATCGATGAGTCGCGCATGGGCATGCGCTTGTGGGGTTGGGTGGCGCTGCCCACGTTCTCGCGACCGCTGCCCGATCTGCAATATCTGTACGTCAACGGTCGCGGCGTGCGCGATCGCCTGCTGGGTGGCGCGCTGCGGCGCGCCTTTGCCGACGTGTTGCATTCCACGCGCTATCCGGCCTTCGTGCTGTATCTCGAAATGGATCCGCGCGGGGTCGACGTCAACGTGCATCCGCAAAAGACCGAAGTGCGCTTTCGAGAGTCTTCGCGCGTGCACGATCTGTTGTTCGGCGGCGTGCATCAGGCCTTGCGGCGTGCGCGGCCCGAGGCCGATCAGCATCAGGTGTCGCTCGGTGCGCCGGGCAATCTTTCGAGCAATCTTCCGCTACAGGCTGCGGCGGTGGGCTCGGTACGCCCGTTCGCGGCCTCCGAGCAGACGCGCATCGCCTACGAGCCCGCGCGCCTGCCGTCGTGGTCGGTGGCCGAGCGCTCGGTGGAGAGCACGGGCTGGCCGCTGCTGAAATCATCCATCGCAGCGGACGATGCTGCATCGGATACGGCAGCCACGCCGTCACCCGCGTGGCTGTCAGCGCCCATGGCGGCACAACAGGCGGCCTCGCAGCCCATGGGCCAGGCGCTCGCGCAGCTGCACGGCATCTTCATACTGGCGCAGAACGAACAGGGCCTGATCATCGTCGATGCGCATGCCGCTCACGAGCGCGTGCTCTACGAACGCCTCAAGGCCCAGTTGGCCGAAGGCGCACTGCCCGCACAGCAGCTGCTCGTGCCCGTGGTCGTACAGATGCCCGAAGACCAGGCCGATCGCGTCGAAGAGCGCCGCGATGGCCTGAGCCGTTTCGGGCTCGTGGTCGATCGCGTGAGCCCCACTTCGGTGGCTTTGCGCGCGGTTCCGCCGCTGCTGGTCAAGGGCGATCTGGAAGCGCTGCTGCGCGACCTGGTCGACGACGAGGCGCAGGGGCATGTCGATGAAGTGCTCGGTGCACAGGAGCGCATCATGGCCGACATGGCCTGCAAAGCGGCGATCAAGGCGCATCGGCAGCTCACGCTGCCGGAAATGAATGCGCTGCTGCGCGACATGGAGCGCACCGAATTCGCGAGCCAGTGCAATCACGGGCGTCCGACCTGGGTGCAACTGAGCTCACAGGAGCTGGATCGTTTCTTTCTGCGCGGCCGCTGAATCGCCGTAGACTGTCGTCACCGCCCCGTCATCCGATCCGACCATGGATTCCGACCTGCCGCCCAACGCATTCCCGAGCCGGGAATCCTTTCGCTTCACGGGCGATGGTGGTGAATATTTCCGCATCTGGATCGTCAATCTGCTGCTGAGCATCGTGACGCTGGGCATCTACTCGGCCTGGGCCAAGGTGCGGCGGCTGCGCTACTTCTATCAGCACACCGAAGTCGCCGGCAGCCGCTTCGACTACCACGGCGATCCGATTGCGATTCTCAAGGGACGCATCGTCGCGCTGATCCTGCTGGTGGCCTATAACTTCTCGTTCGACATTTCGGTCGAGGTCGGCGTCGTCACGCTGGTGGTGCTCGCGGTCGTGTTCCCCTGGCTGCTGCGCAATTCGCTGCGCTTTAGGGCTCGCTACTCGAGCTATCGCGGCCTGCGGTTTTCGTTTCGTGGCAGCGTCGGGCAGTCGTATGTCACGTTCCTGCTGTTCGGCGCGCTGACGGCCCTGTCGCTCTACATTCTCGCGCCGCTGTTCCACCATCGCCTCAAGCGCTACCAGCACGGCAACGCCTGGTTCGGCTCGACGCCGTTCCGCTTCGATGCCGGCGTCGGCGCGTTCTACCGGGTCTACATGATCACCGGGCTGCTGAGCCTGGCGGCGGCAGTGGTTGCGCTGCTGATGTTCGGTGGCACGCTCGAGGGGCTGGCGCATCTGCGCGAGGCCGATCCGCGCGCGATTTCGGTAATGATCGGTGGCGCCTTCGTGGTGCTGATCGCCATCGGCCTGCTGATTGGCCCGCTGTTCTCGGCGCTGATCAACAACCTGATCTGGAACCACACGCGCCTGGGGGAGCATCGCTTCGACAGCAGCCTGTCGCCGTGGAAGCTCATGTGGATCGGTCTCAGCAATACGGTGCTGGTGGCGCTGACGCTGGGCTTGTTCATGCCCTGGGCGGCCGTGCGGCTGGCGCGATATCGCGCCGAATGCCTCACGCTGCTGCCGGCTTCGAATCTTGACGACACGCTGGCGGCCGCCGAGCAGGACATCGGCGCGGTCGGCGAGGAGTCGGCCGAAATGTTCGACTTCGATATCGGGCTGTGAACGCGCCTTGAGCATCAGCGCCGATTACTTCGACGGGCGCAGCGCCCGGCGCCGGCCTGTCGAGCTGAGCCTTGCAGCCGATCGTCTCATCGTGGCGGGCGAGGGCGTGCAGCGCGAGGAGGCCTTGTCGTCCGTGCGAGTGCCCGAGCGGCTCGGGCAATTGCCCAGGCGTGTCGAGTTCGTCGATGGCGCCCATTGCGCGGTTGGCGACCAGCCCGGCGCAGATGCCTTCTTCGAGGCCCTGGGGCATCGCGAGTCCTGGGTCGAACGGGGCCAACGCAGCCTGTTGCTGGCTTTGATCAGCCTCGCCCTGATCATGGCCTGCGGTGTCGCCGCCTATTTCTGGCTGTTGCCGTGGGCGACTGATCGGCTGGCCGAAAGAGTGCCGCAGGCCGCCATCGAGATGCTGTCGGAGCGCACCCTCAAAAGCCTGGATGAGCACGTGCTCAAGCCCAGCGAACTGCCTCCGGAGCGCCAGCAGCAGCTGTCCGACCGTTTCGCGGCGCTGGCCAAACCGGGCGCCACGCCGAATCGCGTGCAGTTCCGCAACTCGCCGATGCTGGGCGCCAACGCGCTGGCCCTGCCCGACGGCCAGCTGCTCGTGCTCGATGGGCTCGTGCAACTGGCGGACAATGACGAAGAACTGCTCGGCGTGATGGCGCACGAACTCGGCCATGCGCAGCTGCGTCACGGCCTGCGGCAGATCCTGCGCACCACGGTGATCGGTGCAGCGATGGCCTGGTGGGTGGGCGATTTCAGCGTCGTGCTGGCCGCGGGGCCAACGCTGCTGGCGCAAGCGCGCTACTCGCGCGAGCTCGAAACCGAGGCCGACGACTTCGCGGTCGACCTGCTGTTGCGAAATGGCATTTGGCCGGAGCGCCTGGCGCAGATGCTGGAGAAACTCGAGCGGTACCACGCCGGGCGCGACCGGGCTGCCCGGCCCGAATCCGAATCCGAGTCCGAGTCCGATGCATCGGCCACGCAGCCGAGCCAGGAACGCGATTCTTCATGGCGCGATTACCTGTCGACGCATCCCGCGACGCCCGAGCGCCTGAGGCACCTGCGCGAGCGCAGCGCACCGTGAGCGCGGCCGGCCCCGCGAATCCGCCCGTGATCCTGATCATGGGCGCAACGGCCTCGGGCAAGACCGGGCTGTCGCTGGCACTGGCCGAGCGGCTGGACTGCGAGATCGTCAGTGTCGACTCGGCCCAGGTCTATCGCGGCATGGACATCGGCAGCGCCAAGCCCGATCGCGCCACGCTGGCGCGCGTGCCGCATCATCTGGTCGACATCCTCGATCCGCTGGAGTCCTACTCGGCGGCGCGCTTCGCCGCTGACGCGCTGCGGCTCATCGACGAGATTCGCAACCGTGGCCGCGTGCCGCTGCTGGTCGGCGGCACCATGCTGTATTACCGCGCGCTGCTGCATGGACTCAGCGATCTGCCCTCGGCCGACCCTCGGATACGGGCCCGGCTCGAGGCGGAGGCGAACCGGCTGGGCTGGCCGGCGATGCACGAGCGCCTGGCACGGCTCGATCCGGTTACTGCCGCCCGCCTGCACCCCAACGACCAGCAGCGCATCCAGCGCGCGCTCGAGGTCATCGAGATCAGCGGCCTGCCGCTGCAGGCGCATTTCGATACGCGTTCGCCGGTGCTGACCGGGCCTTATCACCAGTTCGTGCTCGATCCGCCGCAGCGGGCGGTGCTGCACGAGCGTATCGAGCGTCGCTTTCACCTGATGATGGAGCAGGGCTTTCTCGACGAGGTACGCCATTTGCGTGATCGTGGGGACTTGAATCTGGAACTACCGGCACTACGTGCAGTCGGATACCGACAGCTTTGGCTGCACCTGCAGGGTGAATATGATCTGGACGAGGCCGTACAGCGCGGAATCGCCGCGACCCGGCAGTTCGCCAAGCGTCAGCTGACCTGGCTGCGTCACGAAAGCGCGGCCCTGAGACTGGATCCGGATGAGCCCGGGCTCATTGAAAAAGTTTGGAGTTGCCTTAACTTAGCTTGATTGTTCGTTGCCTTGGACCCCGTGCTAGACTTTTGTCAAGCTCGCCGAGGCTTTTTTGGGGTTGCTGTAGGGATGCATCAAATAATTAAAGGAAGCAGAGATGTCTAAAGGTCATACGTTACAAGAACCGTTTCTCAACGCGCTCCGCAAGGAGCGCATTCCGGTCTCGATCTACCTGGTGAACGGCATCAAATTGCAGGGCCAGATCGAATCGTTCGACTCCTTCGTCGTGTTGCTGAAGAACAGCGTCAGCCAGATGGTGTACAAGCACGCCATCTCGACCATCGTGCCGGCCCGGCCGGTGCGCGTGTATGACGCCAGTGAAGCCAGTGATTCCGCCGAGGACGTCGGCAACAAATAAGTGAGCTTCGTTGGCACTCAGCAATCTGTTTGACAGGCCGCCTTCGGGACAGAAGGCGGTCTTGGTTCACCTGGATGTGTACGTTGCGCCGCATGCCGGCAGCAGCGACTACGAAAGCGATCGGCGCGAATTCGAGGAACTGGCCCGCTCGGCAGGTGCCGAGGTGCTGGCCGTCATCGGCGGCTCGCGCCAGAGGCCAGACGCGGGTCTCTACATCGGCAGTGGCAAGGCCGACGAGGTCGCATCAGCGGTCGCTGCCGGTGGTGCCGAACTGGCCATCTTCAATCACGATCTGTCGCCGAGCCAGGAACGCAATCTGGAAAAGATTCTGCGTTGCCGGGTGCTGGACCGCGCCGGTCTGATTCTCGACATCTTCGCTTCGCGTGCGCGCTCGCACGAGGGCAAGCTGCAGGTGGAACTGGCCCAGTTGCAGCATCTGGCCACACGGCTGGTTCGCGGCTGGACTCACCTCGAACGCCAGAAAGGCGGCATCGGCCTGCGCGGCCCGGGTGAAACCCAGCTCGAAACCGATCGTCGCCTGCTGCGCGACAAGATCGCCACGCTGCGCCGGCATCTGGAAGAGGTGAGGGCGCGCCGCTCGCAGAACCGCAACGCGCGTCGTCGCAACGAAGTGCCGTCCGTGTCGCTGGTGGGCTACACCAACGCCGGCAAGTCCAGCCTGTTCAATGCGCTCACCGGCGATGCCACTTATGCATCGAGCAAGCTGTTCGCCACGCTCGACACCACGGTGCGCAAGCTCGA
>JALRLM010000131.1 GCA_023254435.1 Hydrocarboniphaga sp. | reverse complement strand
CAGCCACCATGTGATCTTGCCTGGAATGCCCGAGAATTATCGATCGACACGCTCGAAAATTCCTCGGCGAGAGACCTCTTCAGCATGATGCGCTCGACTTTCTGCGCTAGATCCAGAATATCCCCGAAGGGATAAACGAATCCATTGCGCCCATCCTGCACATCGTCTGTTTTTCCGTAGCTACCACATCGGTCGCTAACGATGACGGGACATCCCATATAGATGGCTTCGCTGATTGCTAGCGAATGGGGCTCCACGCGCGCCGGATGGATATACAGGTCGCTGGCTGCATAGAAATCGGGGAGCGCCAGAGGATCAACAAAGCCAACCATATGCGCCTTGTTCGACTTCAATGTAGACGCCCGCTTGGCAATGGAGTCCATTTCGACTCCCGAGCCAATGATCAACACATGCGCCTTAAGCCCTTTCTGCTCCAATACAGCAAGCAAGTCGACCAAATGACCCTGGTTCTTCCATTCGACCAACTTGCCCACTACAGAAATGACAAAGTCACCCTCGCCGATATCGTATTGTTTGCGAATCTTCTCTCTTAGTGCCACCCGTCCCGCAAAAGCAGGCTCGTAGGTTGCGAGATCTACCGGGTAGTGCATCCGCACGAACTTTCGCGACGGCACTCCATATTCCCGATAATAGGCTTCGTTGGCATTGCCGACCGTGAAGAAATAGTCGATACGTCGCAAATACCACCGCAGATAAATTGCTTTGCCGATCCGTTTGTGCAACGGCCTTTTCTGACGGTTCTCTCCGTCTGAGATGAACGCGACTGGAACCTTATTGCGCCCCGCCCACTTGTGGGCCATTCGCTGCAGTTTCTGATAGTAGCCGTAGGAAACAATGGAATCAGGCCGGAATGCGTCCAGTTCGGCCGGCAACGATACCGCATCGATACCGCCATCGGATTGCAGGACCGCATCACCATTCATAAACACGTGATCAAATGCATCCAAGCGCAGATTGCCCCAAGAGACTTCTCGCCCGAAGTTCTTGTCTACGTACTTTTTCAGTCCTAGTGCAGATGCGAAGAAAACCTTGAGCTGAACGCCGGGCAGCCTAGCGAAGCTAGCGTACTGTGGACAGAAATGCTGGATAGGGTGAGACACCACGATCGCAAGTCTAAACGGTGCTACGTCGTTCATTTACTAGAAACCCAATCAAACTGAGTGATGCACAATGTCGAGGGCCGCAGAGAATCACCCAACGGAGGGAGGCGCCGATTTACAACTAGGGCAGAGATTCGCTCTAAGCCGCCTCGATCTCCCGCGTCTTCAGCACGATGAAATACTCGTAGATCGACTGCAATAGCGCGTAGGTGAGCCCTGCCTTTCCATCCAGAAACCCACGCTTGCCGAGATACAGCAGCAGAAATTTGATCACCGGCCTTGCCGGCAGGCGATAGAACAGTTCTTTCTGGTGATAGCGCTTGGTGTGGAAATCGTTCGCGGTGAAGGCCAGCTTGAGGCTGAACTCGCCGCCCTGCTTGCGATTGTCTGCAATCTGCCGCGCCTCGAGCGTGCTGTACGAGTTGTGCCGAGCCAGCCAGTGCTCCATCCCCTTGCTAAAGGGGAAGTGATCCAGGTAGCCGCCGATCTGCCCCACCGGACCGTCGGCGATCGAGACGGGGTTCACCAGGCGCTCGTAGCGCATCTTCTCTGGTCGGAACAGCCGCAGGTAGAACGGCGAGGTCTGCACGTGCTTGAGCCAGGTGCCGAGGAAAAAATCCCTTCGCTGTACACGAAACGCCACGCTCTCGCCCGGCGCCGCTGCCGCCGCCTTCACCGCTGCTGCAAGCTCCGGCGTCATGCGCTCGTCGGCGTCGATGTAGAACACCCAGGGATGCTTGAACTGGATGTTCTGCAAGCCCCAGTTCTGATGCGCCGCCCAGTTGTCGAAACGGCGCTGCGTAACGTGCGCACCGGCTTCGCGAGCGATCTCGATGGTGCGATCGTCACTGTAGGAGTCGTAGACGTGAATATCGTCGCTCCAGGCCACGCTGGCCAGGCAACCGGGCAGGTCGTGCTCTTCGTTCTTGGTCAGTACGACGATGGAGATGCTCATGAGGCCGGGTTCTGCGCGGTAAGACTGTCGACGGAGCGGACGACGCGGGGCTTGATCGGACGGGCCGGGTTGCCGGCATAGATCATCGAAGGCGGCACGTCCTTGACCACCACCGACATCGCGCCGACGACGGCGCCGTCTCCGATGGTGATGCCCGGGCCGACGAAGGCCTTGGACGCGATCCAGGCCCCGTTCCCGATCGTGATCGGATGCTGGGTCAAGGGGAAATACGGATGCGTGTGGTCATGCGTGGCCGTGCACAAATAGGCGTACTGCGAAACGATCGCGTTGGTGCCCAGGCTCACGGGCGCCAGGTTGTAGACCTCGCACTGGTCGCCCAGCACGGACCAATCGGCCATGCTCAGATTCCACGGCACCCAGATCCTGACGCGGTCGCCGATGAAACAGCTCTGACCGATCCGCGCGCCGAACAGGCGCAGAATCGCGATGCGCAGCTTCATGAGCCGGCGGAAACGACGCGGATAGACCAGCAGTTCCACCACGAACCAGGCGGCCCGCAGGATGAGGTAGCGCAGCGACCGCGGATGCGTGTAGCCGGAGAGATCCGTTTGGGACATTCAGGACGGGCGGGGTTCGGATTGCGCCAGGGCGGGCAGTTTAAGACACTGATAGTTCTAACAGTGTGACCGACTCGGTCTGGCAAGGAAAACAAAAAGCTTGCCATCCGCGATCAGACGCAGGCCTCAGGCTCTATCGCGACGGAACCTGGTTCGCATCGACGCCATCGGGCTGACGCATACTGTGGCTCAGGGAGGCCTGCCGGTGGCGGGGGTCATCGATCCGGGCTTCCCTTCTCCCTTTTTGATACCGCTCCGGGCACCCGGATCGGCCACTCGGTGTCCGCAATGATCGACCGCATCGTACTCGGCAGCGCCTCGCTGGGATCGGTAGTCCCGCAACCGCAGAGTCTGGCGCTGCTGAAGCAGGCCTTCGCCGCCGGCATCAGCCGGGTCGATACGGCACCTTTTTACGGTGCCGGCTTCGCTCCCCGACTCATCGCACGAGCCATCACCGAGTCGGGCGCGCCGGTTCGCGTCTCGACCAAGTTCGGCAGCTTCCGCGAGCCCGGCTGGCGCATGCTGGCCAAACGCCTGCGCCGCGCCCGATCGGCCGCCGACCTGCTGCCGGTCCCAGGCCCCGGTTACGGTAATGCCGACCGCGAGAACCCGCAGTGGTGGCGGGCGCCGATCCAGCAGGCACTCATCGGTCAGGCGACCGCGCCGTTCGACAAGGCCGCGCTGGAGTACCTGTTCATCCACTTCGCTCCCTGCGCCGTCGGCGACGACAGCTTGCGCACCCTGCAACCGCTGGCTGCCGCGCAAGGCGCCCGCCTGGGCATCTGCTCGCCGCCGGACGAACACCTGCCCGGCGCCCTGACCGCGCCGCCCGCCCTGTCGGAATGCCTGCAGATCCACCTGAGCCAGTTCCTGCGCTTTCGCGATCGCATCGACGTCGCCGCATTGCCCGCGCTGTGGCTGCATGGCCTATACTCGCCGCTGCCAGACGATCCGCTGCCCGATCTCGCCTCGCGCGAGGCGGCCTGCGTGGACCTGGCGCAGCAGTTCCCCCAGGTTCGCTACGTGGTCGGCATCAAGAGCGAGCGCTCGCTGGACAAGCTGCTTCGCCTTGGCACCCGCCTGGCCTGAGTGGGGTGCGGCAATGCCGGCCCGCAGCACCAGCGGCCAGGCAGAAGACCACGCGCGTCCACCCGCCCCCCGGCCTGACGGCATCGGCAGGCTTGGCTTTGCCAAGACCATTGCCTAGCCTTGCGCCTGGGGCGCCAATGGCGAGGGGCTTTTGAAAGACGACCGGGCAGTACGCTTCGACCTGCTGGACGGCTTGCGCGGCATCGCCGCGATCCTGGTCATGCTGTACCACTACTGTCATCACAACGGCGTCCACGAACTGTCGGGCGCCTGGGCCGCAGTCGATCTGTTCTTCGTGCTGTCGGGGCTGGTCATCGCCCACAGCTACGGGCAGAAGATCGCGCAGGGCCTGGGCTTCGGTCGCTACCTCTACCTGCGCCTGGCCCGACTGGGGCCGATGTATCTACTGGGCCTGCTGCTGGGCGTCGTCGCGGCCGCGCTGGCGCTCTGGCGCAATCCGCTGTCGACCGCCGATGCCGGCCAGTTGACCACCGCTGCACTGCTCAACGCGCTATGGCTGCCCTACTTCAACGATGCCGCCTGGGCCTTCGGCAGCGATGCGGTGACGGCCGCGGTCTTTCCGCTCAACGATCCGGCCTGGTCGCTGTTCTTCGAACTGCTCGTCAACATCGGCTTCTTCTGGTTCGTGCTGAGCCGCCGCGCCTTGTCGGACGCCCGGCTCGTGCTGCCGGCGATGGCGCTCTACCTGGCCAGCACGCTGCTGCTGGGCGAGATCAACCCGGGCTGGACCACGGGCAACTTCGTCTATGGCCTGCCCCGCGTCACGGCAGGCTTTTTCCTGGGTGCGCTGATCTACCAGTGGCGCCTGCACCAACGGCCCGTACCCCCCACGATCGCCTTCGGCGCGGCGGGCCTGATGTTGGCCTGTTTCTTCGTCGGCAACCTCTACGTCACGATGTTCAACACGCTGGTCGCGATTCCACTGAGCATCGCCACGCTGTCGGCCATCGGCGCGCGGCCGGCATGGCAGTGGCTGTGCCACTGGCTCGGCGAGCTGTCGTATCCGCTCTACATCCTGCACGTGCCGATCTATCGGCTGACCTGGGAGCTGACGCCGCTGCAATCCCTGCCGGTGGCCGCGCGCATCACCCTGGTTGCGATCCTCACCGCCGCGCTGTCGCTGCTGCTGGCGCGCGCCGACGCCAGGCTGCGTAAACACCTGATGGCCCGCGCCCCGGGCGCCCGCCACGCAGCCCGCGCAGGCTGAGCGACAGCCCGGCCCACGATCAGGTCTTGGGTTTGTTCTTGCTCGCCCCGCTGACCGCATCGACCTTGCCGCTGGCAATGGCCTGGGCGCGCTTGACCGAGAGTTCGGTCAGCGACAGCGTGACCTCCACCTCCTTGAGCAGGCTGGCGCGATAGTCCGCCACCGCGGTCTTGCCGGCTGCGGTGGTCGCCCTCGCGCCCTCGCCCGTCGCGGCGATCTGTGCATCGCCGCGGCTCACGAGCGGCTCGCGCGTCTTGACCCAGTCCGAGAACAGCGTGTTCCAGAGCTTGAGCTCCTGCTCGGCCAGGGTCTGCTTCTTCTGCTGCAGCGGCTGGTTGGCCGCGACGATGGTGGCGTCCTGGCAGGGATCCGGGCAGGGCTTCATCGCATCGAGAATGGTCTTGAGCTGCTGGCCCATCGCCGCCTGAATCCAGCGCGTGCGCTTGGCCATGGCCGCGGCCGGCTCTTGCTTGTCGGAATTGGCGGCCAAATAAGCCTGATACCCCACCACGGCGCCCTGCACCTCGGGCGCATCGCCGCTGACGGCCGGCGGCGGCGTGCCCGGCGCCGGCGCCGCACCGCCGGCCAGCGTCGCGATGGCGGCGCGCTCGGCCTCGATCGCCTGCTTGATGCGCGTGTACTCGGGCGCCACGATCTGGCCGTTCTGCACCCAGGCGGCGGCGGTGGCCGGATCGCCGGGCGGCGGCGGCACGCTCTTGAGCAATTCGGTCAGCGAGGCGGACTTGGCGTCCAGGCTGGCCAGGCCCAGCACGGCGGCGAGAACGGGGCTGTAGCGATGCATGGGTTTTTCCGGGCGGCGTGCGGTGGTAAACCCGGTACTCAGGAGCAATACATGTGCCGCTTCATGACGATGGGATCAGGCCGCTCGATGTCGTTGCGGCGATGCCGACGCAGGCGCGGACGTCGGCTTGCTTCGCATTTGGTGCGTTGCACCAAAAGAGTGCCGGGCTTGCGCCCGGCCAGCCCGAGGTGCGAGAGGCAGCCTCGGGAACCCGGCCGGATCGCGCTTTGGAGCTGTGCACGGCAGCCCCTGCGAACGCGCAGCGCCCAGCAAGCGCGGCGCCGACCCGGCCCTCTACCCGGGGGCTAGAACGAGTACTGCACGCTGGCCTCGACGTAGTCGCGGTCCGCGAGCAGGTTCTGCCCCGCTCCCCCCATGTACATCACGTAGCCGACGTCGCCGCTCCAGGCACCGTGGTAGTTCCAGCCCATCGAGATCGCCAGCTGCTTGCGGCCTTCGATGAAGTTGCCCAGCGGCGTCGGCGTGTAACCCGAGACGTCGTGATCGAAGCGGATGGTCGGATCGATGCCCACCGCGCCGATGACGTTGTTGTAGCTCAGCCGCGCCAGCAGCTTGTAGCCCCAGGACGCCGAGGTGGCGTAGTTGGCGGTATTGGCCGGCAGGTCCTCGCGCGAGCCATCGGCGTTCACCTTGCCGCGGCCGACCAGAAAGCCGCCGCGCACCGCACCGTCGCTGGCCGGGTCGTAGCCCGGCGTGAACGTGCCCGGCGCCTCGTAGCGCAGCGTGGCGTTGCCGGGCAGGTCGTGCACGTAGTCATAGCCGAACTCGGCGACGACGATGGTCTGGTCGTTGGCCAGCCACTTGGCTGGACCAAACACGCGACTCAGCGAGAAATCGATCTGCGACACGTTGTGACGACGCCAGCCCTTGATGTACTGCTGGCCCGAGGCACCGCCCAGCGTCGGCTCGATCTGGCTCGGAATGCCCAGGCCCGTGAGCAGGATCTCCACATCGTCGATCTGCAGCGGCTGGCCATCCTTGTAGCTGTATTCACCCTGCAGCGCGAGGCCCCAGGGCAGCGTCGAGTTGAACGACAGGCCGTACATGCGGATGTCTTCGGGATACTCGATGAAGTAGTCCGAGCCGAACGGCCGCAGCGGCTCGCTACCCGAGTGCCCGCTGATCAGCGGCAGGCGGCTGTGATAGTTCGCCGCGTACAGCGCCAGGTCGATGCCGTTGAGCTGCGGAATGAAGAAGCGCAAGGCCGCACCGTACTGCCCGCCGTTCTGCGGCGTGGCGTCGTCGATGCGTGGAATCGAACTGCCGATGTCGTTCTCGCCGGGAATGCCGAAGCTGATGTTGGCGCGCGTGCCGCCGATACCGACGAAGTCGTTGGTCGAGAACGGCGTACCCACCGCATCGGGATCGGTGCGCCGCCATTCGAACTGATAGAAGGCTTCGACGCTCACGTTCTCGATCAGGTCGAGCCCCGCGAACACCATGCCGGCCGGCTTCAGCGCCTCGTTGATGTCGTAGCCCGGCACGCGCAGCTGATTGGCGTCGGCCGCCACCAGACTGTTGAGACCGTTCTGCACCAGTGTCGATTCGCCCCAGTTCAGAATCTGCCGCCCCACCTTGTAGCTCAGCGTGCGGCCCGCGATGCTGTTGCTGCCGTAGACATAGGCGTCGAGCAGATCGGCATCGTTGCCGACACGATCACGCACGTCCTGGGTCTTCTCGTGGTACTCCGAGGTCGGCGCCTCCTTGCCCGGCTGCCCGTAGTTGGCCGGATTGAAGTAGCGCTTGTCCTTGAGCGCGTCGTTGTACAGGTAACTGCCACGCACGAAGACGCCGTAGTTCTTATAGGTCAGCGTGGCATCGCTGGTGAGCTTGGCCACCGAGGCGATCAGATCGCCCTTGTCGAAAGCCAGGTTGGCGTCGTCGTTGTTGGTCGAGTAGGCCTCACCACCGTTGCTGATGCCGATATAGCGCGAATCGGGCCTGGCGACGCGCCAGGCGCCGCCGACGGTGAACTTGCTGTCCACGCGCAGTTCCACGCCGTTGCTCTGATAGCCCAGCGCGAAGGCCTGTGGTGCGGCGGCGAACGCCGCGGCCGCCAGCGCGATCGTGGTCCTGCGATGAAGAAAGCGATTCATGGTGAGCTCCTTGAAGTGCGATGAGCCGATGCGACAAGTCGTGGCGTGTCTCATGGGCACGACCCTGCGATCGGCAGGCACAGCCCGCCACTGGCGAGGAAGCTCGCCGTCTCTCTCTGCATCTCCACGGTCGCCGCGGCCGAGGCCGCCGGGCTCAGGATGGAACCGTGGTCACCGCTGCTGAACTGCACCACGTTGCCGCGCGCCGGCGCACCGAGCAGCACATTGGCCGTGCCGTCGAAGCGTTGCACCGCCAGCCCCATGGTCTGGTAGAGCGGATCGGTGCCCGACAGGAAACCGGTCAGCGTCACCCGATCGTTGGCCGTGGTGCCGCCATTGGCCGGCGCATCGTTGGGCACCACCTGATCGGGCGGCGACGACTCGCCGCCGACCACTTCGATCATGTGGATCGGGTGCTTGGTGATGGCGGCCTGCGCGTAGTTGATCGGATCGCCCGAGTCGATCAGCGTCTGCGCGAAGCGCATGAAGGTTTCGTAGTTGTCGGTGCCCTCCGTCAGGCCGCTGGCCGCCAGGCCCGCGGCGATGCGTGGACCGAAGCTGATCGACGCATCGAGCAGCTTGGCGATGCCACCACCCGGCATCGCCAGCGTCGAAGCCCCGATCTCGGTGTTCACACCCAGCAGCGTGCCGCCGACGATACCCCCGAGCGAATGCCCGACGAAGCGGATATTGGCGCCGTCGAAGCGATTGCCGTCGGGCGAGCCGCTGCCGCCGACCAGGATCGCGCCGGGCACCGACTTGCTCAGCACGATGAGATCCGACACCGCCTGGCGGATGTTGTCGCGGCTCGTGATCAGGCTCGACAGGTTGATGAAGTGCGTGCCCGAACTATCGGCCGTACCGTCGGGTCCGGCCGCGCCCGTCGTGTTGCTGACCAAGTCGAGATCGAACGTGCGCTCGGCCACGCCGGTGATGCGCAGTGGGCTGTCGGGCGGCAGGCCATGCAG
>JALRLM010000601.1 GCA_023254435.1 Hydrocarboniphaga sp. | reverse complement strand
GCTCGATCAGCCCGAGGTGCCGCGCGAAAGCTTTGCGTACGAGCGCGTGCCCTGCGATCACCCGATCTGGGTGGTGTTCAGCTCGGGCACCACGGGCCTGCCCAAGGCCATCGTGCACAGCCACGTGGGCGTGCTCGTCGAGCATCTGAAGCTCATGCACTTTCACATCAATCTCAAGCCCGGCTCGGTCATGTTCTTCTACACGACCACGGGCTGGATGATGTGGAACCTGCTGATGGCCGCGCTGCTCACGGGTTCGTCGGCGGTGCTCTACGACGGCAGCCCCATGCATCC
Source organism: Hydrocarboniphaga sp. (assembly GCA_023254435.1). Classification (GTDB taxonomy): domain Bacteria; phylum Pseudomonadota; class Gammaproteobacteria; order Nevskiales; family Nevskiaceae; genus Hydrocarboniphaga. The sequence continues at coordinate 4,127 of JALRLM010000601.1, read as the reverse complement.
GGGCCATGACTTCCTGTGGCAGCTCGCGTCGCGCACGCGTTGCACGAGCTTCGGTGCCAGCCCGACCTTCGTGCAGATGATGGAAAAGGCCGGCCTGCAGCCCGGCAAGAGCTTCGACCTGTCGGCGCTCGAAGGCGTGCTCGTGAGCGGCTCGCCGTCGACGCCCGAAACCTTCGCCTGGTTCTATCGCAGCGTGAAACCCGATCTGTGGGTGACCTCGCAGTCGGGCGGTACCGAAATCTGCAGCGGCTTCGTCGGCGCCGCACCGACGCTGCCGGTCTACGCGGGCGAGATCCAGACGCGCATGCTGGGCATGGACGTGCGCGCGCTGTCGGACGACGGGCAGGAGCTCATCGACGAAGTGGGCGAGCTCTGCGTCAAGACGCCGTTCCCGTCGATGCCGGTTCATTTCCTCAAGGACGAAGGCGGCAAGCGCTATCGCGAATCCTATTTCGAGGTGTTTCCGGGCATCTGGCGTCACGGCGATTTCATCAAGATCAACTCGCGTGGCGGCTGCTACATCTACGGCCGCTCGGACTCCACGCTGAATCGCTACGGCGTGCGCATCGGCACGGCCGAGATTTATCGCTGCGTGGAGCAGCTGCCCGAGATCGCCGACAGCCTCGTAGTCTGCGTCGAACTGCCGGGCGGCAAGTTCTTCATGCCGATGTTCGTCAAGCTCAAGCCCGACGCGAAGCTCGACGGCACGCTCGAAAGCGAAATCGCCAGCCGGCTGCGCCGCGATTGCAGTCCGCGTCACGTGCCCGACCGCGTCTACGCGGTGGAGGCGATTCCATACACGCTCACGGGCAAGAAGATGGAAGTGCCCGTGCGCAAGCTGCTCGTGGGCACGCCGCTGGAGAAGGCGGCGAGCCGCGACGCGATGATGAATCCGGCCGCGATCGACTGGTTCGTGCGATTCGCGCAGGAGTCGTCGGACTACCAGTGGCGGGTGACCTGATGCGCGTCTGGAGCACCGGCCCACGCTGAACATTACAAAGATAAGTACGAGGAGAAGCGTCATGCAAGCACCCGAGAAAGCGTTTCGTGTCGACGGCAAGGTGGCTTTGATCACAGGCGCGGCGCGGGGCCTGGGTGCGCATGTGGCGCGCACGCTGGCGGCGGCCGGTGCCTCGGTGTTCCTGACCGACGTGCTGTCGGCAGAGGTCGAGAAGACCGCCAAGAGCATTCGCGATGCGGGCGGAAAAGCCGCCGTGGCCGTTCACGACGTGACGCAGGAATCGCAGTGGGAATCGACCATGTCGCAGGTGATCGCCAAGTTCGGCGGCCTCGATGTGCTCGTCAACAATGCTGGCGTAGAGGACATGGACTTCTTCGCCGAAGGCAGTCTGGAGAGCTTCAAGCGTATCCAGGACATCAACGTCAACGGCAGCTTTCTGGGCCTCAAGCACGCGATTCGCGTGATGCGGCCGGACGGCGCCAGCGGCCGCGGCGGTGCCATCGTCAACCTGTCGTCGCTCGCGGCGATGATCGGCGTGACGGGCCTGGGCGCCTATTGCGCATCCAAGGGCGCGGTGCGCTCGATGACCAAGTCGGCCGCCATCGAATGCGCGCAGCTGGGCTACGGCATTCGCGTCAATTCCGTGCATCCGGGCGTGATCAAAACCGCAATGGGCAATCACCTGCTCGAAGGCTTCGTGCGCCTGGGCATGGCGCCCGACATGGCGACGGCCGAGGCGGCGATGCTGCAACTGCATCCGCTTGGCCTGGGCCTGCCCGAGGATGTCGCCAACGCCGTGCTGTATCTGACCTCGCCAGCGTCACGCTGGATCACGGGCTCCGAGATCGTGCTCGACGGCGGCGCCAACGCGCAGTAGGGAGCACCGCCATGGATCGCATGAAAGGCAAGGTCTGCCTGGTTACGGGCGCCGCGCGTGGCCTGGGGCTGGCGGCGGCCGAAGCGCTGCTGGCACAGGGCGCGAGCGTGATGATGACCGATCTCGACGCGGCGACCGGTGAGGCCGAAGCCGCGCGCCTGGGGCGCCACGCGGCCTTCATGCCGCAGGACGTGACCCGTGAGTCGCAGTGGGCCCAGGTGCTCGATGCCGTGCAGGAGCGCTTCGGCGGCCTCGACGTGCTCGTCAACAACGCCGGTATCGCGCACATCCTCGACGTGGAGAACGTGTCGGCCGACATCTGGCGGCGCACGCTCGATGTCAACCTGAGCGCGGTGTTTCTTGGCACGCAGGCGGCGATCGCGCGCATGAAGGGCCGCGGCGGCTCCATCGTCAACATCGCGTCGATCGAGGGCCTGATCGGCGAAGCCGTGCTGCCGTCCTACAACGCCTCCAAGGGTGGCGTGCGCCTGTTCACGCGCTCGACGGCCATTCACTGCGCACGCAGCGGCTACAACATCCGCGTCAACAGCGTCTGCCCGGGATTCGCCGACACGCAGATGGTCAGCGGCGCGCTGGCCACGCTGACGCCCGAGGCGGCCCAGCAGTTCGCCGAGAAGACGCTCGCGCGCATTCCCATGGGGCGTTTCGCGCAGCCGTCGGAGATCGCGGCGGCGGTGCTGTTTCTCGCATCGGATGAGTCCAGCTACGTCACGGGCTCCGATCTCGTCGTCGACGGCGGCATGACCGCCTGAAGCTTTTTTCATCACAGAATTTCAACGGAGGACAGCATGAGCAAGAAGCCCGTGGTCATCTACGGCGTCACCGGATACACCGGCCGTCTCGTCGCAGAATATCTGCGCGAGTACCGGATGCCCTTCATCGCGGCCGGCCGCGATGCCAAGCGCATCAAGGAAGTCATCGAGAAGGTGCCCGGCATCGAGACCGCCGAATACGACATCGTCGAGGTCGAGCACAGCACCGAGGCACTGACCAAGCTGTTTTCGGGCGCCAAGGTGGTGCTCAACATGGTCGGGCCGTTCATGGAGTTCGGCCCCGAAGCGGTCGAGGCCAGCCTGGCCGCGGGCTGCCACTACACCGACACCAATGGCGAGCAGAACTGGATGATGCACGCCGAGGAAACCTGGGGCGCGAAGTTCGCCGAGAAGAACCTGCTGCTCGCGCCGGGCATCGCGCAGATGTACACCACGGGCGAGATCGCGGCGCAGCTGTGCCTGGAGCATCCGGGCCTCGACACGCTCGACATCCTGGTGCTGTGGAAGGGGTTCCCCACTTATGCCTCCACGCAGACCATCTTCAGCATCCTGACCGCAAACTTCTACTACCTCGAGAGCAAGAAGTACGTGCAGTGGGCGCCGACTGCGAAGTCCGAGGTGATGGTGCCGGGTCAGCACGAAACCGCGATGGCGCTGCCCTGGGGTGGCACTGCGCATCCGGTGTGGTTCAAGAACGACCCGCGCGTCAACAACTGCAAGGCGCAAGGTGGCGTGTTCGCGCGCGCGGTCATGGACGGCGTGGTGCAGATCACCGGCGTGATCGAAGAAAAGATCAAGAAGATGCCCAAGGCCGAGCAGAAAAAGGCGCTGTCCGACATGGCGGCCAGCCTGCAGGCCGGCATGCCGCCGCGCGAGAACCCGCGCGAGAACATCTCGGTGGATTCGGTGCACGCCAGCGGGCCGCTGGGCCGTGCCCACTGCGTGATCCACGGCACCTGCAACTACAAGCAGACCGGCCTGCTGCAGGCCTACGCGGCCTACCATCTGGTGCAGGCGCCGCCCAAGCGCTACGGCTTCGCCTCGGGCTGCCAGGCGTTCGGCCATCGCGAACTGCTGGGCGTGTTGCAGAGCTTCGGCCTGGTCAGCGATCCCGTGATGACCCTGAGCGGCAATCTTGCCCGGCGCTGACGGCGATCACGGACTCGTCCGCGCGCGGACAGGCATGGTCCACGAAGGCGAACTGCTGTGGAAGCCGCGTCCGGAGTACGCCGCGGCCTCCAACGTGGCCCGCTACATGGACTGGCTGCAAGCCGAGCGCGGGCTGCGCTTTGCCGACTATGCCGACCTGCAGCGCTGGTCGGTGCGCGATTCCGAGGTGTTCTGGGCTTCGATCTGGGATTACTTCGACGTGCAGTCGACCACGCCGTATTGCCGCGTGATCGATCGCAAGATCATGCCGGGCGCGCGCTGGTTCGACGGCAGTCTCGTCAACTATGCCGAGCATCTGCTGCGCCACGAGGGCGACGGCCAGGGC
>JALRLM010000599.1 GCA_023254435.1 Hydrocarboniphaga sp. | reverse complement strand
CAGCTCGGTGAACCTGCGCAGCCTCGGCAACAACCGCACGCTCGTGCTGCTCGACGGTAAGCGCTCGGTGGGCTCGCTGGCCACCGGCACCGTCGACATCAACACCTTCCCGCAGGCGCTCATCAAGAGCGTCGAAATCGTCACCGGCGGTGCCTCGTCGGTGTACGGCTCCGACGCCGTGTCGGGCGTGGTCAACTTCATCCTCGATCGCAAGTACACCGGCTTCAAGGCCAACTTCGAAGCGGGCGAAACCACCTACGGCGACGACCGCAGCTGGCTCGGTACGCTGACGGCTGGTGTGCCGTTCGCCGATGGTCGTGGTCACTTCCTGATCAACGGCGAACTCTCGCGCCGCGACGGCATCTACGGCGTGCCGCGCGAGTGGGCCGAGAAGGGCTGGTACATGGTGCAGAACCCGGCCTACGCGGTCGGCAACGGCCAGGCGCAGTACATGCCGACCTCGCAGGCCGGCATGGCGGTGATGACCCCGGGCGGCATCATCACCAACACGGCGCTGCGCGGTACGTACTTCGGCCAGGGCGGCACCGTCAACCAGTTCAACTACGGCGACGTCGGCGGCCAGTGGACCGTGGGCGGCGACTGGAAGCTCGGCCAGTCCTACGACCGCACCTCGCTGGAACCCAGCAGCGATCGCGACGGCGTGTTCTCGCGCCTGAGCTTCGACGTCACCGACAGCCTCAACGTCTTTGCCGAAGCCTCGTACAACAAGAACGACGCGTATCAGTGGGGCGGTACCAACTCCGACAAGGGCAGTGTGGTCATCCGCTCGGACAACGCCTTCATTCCTGACGAGGTGAAGGCGCAGCTCGACGAGCTGGGCCTCACGCAGTTCAACCTCGGCACGTCGAACGCCGACATCCCGACGCGTATCACCGACAACACGCGCGAAGTGCAGCGCTACGTGCTGGGCTTTGAAGGTGACTTCGCGTTCGGCGAGCAGGCCTTCAAGTGGGATGGCTACTACCAGAAGGGTGTCACCGACGCCCGCGAAGGTCTGTACGTCTACAACACCCAGCGCCTGGCCTGGGCGCAGGATGCGATCGAAGTCGATGGCCAGATCGTCTGCCGCGCCACCGCCAACGGCACCGCCGGGGCCGAGGGCTGCGTGCCGTTCAACCGCATGGGCATTGGCATGAACAGCCAGGAGGCGGTGGACTACATCATGGGTTCGCCGTACCGCAAGCAGAAGTTCGAGCAGGACGTCGCGGCGATCAACTTCAGCACCAACGTCGAGAACCCCTGGTTCAACCCGATCGGTCTGGCTTTCGGCGCCGAGCACCGCATCGAGAAGATCTCGGGCGACGTCGAATCGCAGTACTCCAACGGCTGGGCCTTCGGCAACTTCCTGGTCACCGACGGCAAGTACGACGTGACCGAAGCCTACCTCGAAGCGCTGGTGCCGATCACCGACAAGCTGGAGTTCAACGGTGCCGTTCGCGCCACCGACTACAGCGAATCGGGCTACGTCACCACCTGGAAGACGGGCCTGACCTGGTCGCCGTTCGAGGACCTGCGCCTGCGTGTCACGCAGTCGCGTGACATTCGCGCGCCGAACCTGCAGGAGCTGTTCCAGGCCGGTCAGCGCCGCACGAACTTCATCAGCAACCCGTATCAGAACGATACGTCGATGCGGTTCACCGAAACCACGATGGGCAACACCAACCTGACGCCCGAAAAGGCCGATACGCTGGGTCTGGGCCTGATCTATCGTCCGTCCTTCGTGCCGGGTCTGGGCTTCTCGGTCGACTACTACGACATCGAGATCAACGATGCCATCGGCACGGTCGTGGCGCAGGACGTCGTCGATCGCTGCTTCTCGGGCTTCACGCAGTTCTGCGGTCAGATCGCGACCACCGACGGGCTGCCGCTGTCGACCACGCAGAGCGACATCCTGATCACCAACCAGCCGCTGAACTTCGTCTCCGAGCGTGCTCGCGGCCTCGACCTGGAAGCCAGCTACACGCTGCCGATGTCGTCCTTCGTCGACGACTGGCAGGGCACGCTGGGCTTCCGCGCCCTGGCCACGCATTACCTCGAGATGTCGACGGACAACGGCGTGGACGGCGAAGTCGATCGTGCGGGTCAGAACACCGGTGGCGGTCCGCCCGACTGGCGCTATCGCATGTCCGCGACCTACAGCCTCGATCGTTTCACCTTCATGCTCACGGGCCGCGGCATCAGCTCGGGCGTGTATGACACGACCTACATCGAGTGCAATGGCGACTGCCCGCTGTCGACTGGTCAGGGCCGTACGATCACCAACAACAAGATCGCCGGCGCCTTCTATGTCGATACCTACTTCGCCTACAACATCGGCACGAGCGGCGGTTCCAACAGCCAGATCTTCTTCAAGGTGATGAACTTCTTCAACGAAGATCCGGAAGCCGTGGGCCTGGGCCCGAGCGACAGCTCCAACGTCGAGCCGGGCATCAATCGCGCGCTCTACGACTATCTGGGTCGTACCTTCCGCGTCGGTGTCCGCTTCGAGTGGGGCGCCTGATCGCCGACTCGCTTCAGAACCCTTCCTGGGTGTTCCCCATTGGAGGTGCCCCGCGCAAGCGGGGCACCTTTTTTTTGCTTTGGGGCTGAGACAAGCCAAGGCGTCGCCGGCTCTCGATGCATCGTGCGCGCGCTAGCCGAAGAGATCGGTGTTGTCGATAGGGCAAAACGGCGCAAGCATGGCCGTGCCGTATCAGCGATTCGTTACGTGGCGATGCAAAACAACGATAACGAGGTGCTTCGTCACAAACCGCGCCAACTGCGATTCCGGCTGCATTTTCGGGACTTTTGGCACCGATATGGGGCGGGCGCCTGCGCTCGCGGGGCGCGCCGTTACGTCTTGGGGCAATTTGGAGCAAACGCATAACAGCGGGTTATGCGTTTTGGATTCTTTTTCATTAGTCCATCAAAAAACGGATTGGTAGCTTGGCTGCAATGTAGAGAAGCTTGATTCTCGCTGAACCTTGTGGCGGGGCCTGGAGAACGCGGCGTAGCGGAATGATGGAACCGCAGCGTTGGACTGGTCGGCAAACCTTCGAGTTCCGCAGCCGGAACCCGAAAGGCGAGCCTCCCGACCGCTGAGGCGGATCAGGGCGATCTACGAAAAAAGCCGTTCCTTGGCGAAAACGCCGTACACACCATTGATTCATTCGGGAGTTTCTTGTGCCAGTTCCAACAAAAGTAGCTTCTTCTCAGGTCGGCGAATCGGGGCCGAAATTGCTGAAGGTGGTCGTAGCGGCAAGAAACCTGTGTGGTGCCATGATGGTGGCGGGCGTCGCGACTGCGCATGCCCAGGAAACGCCTGCTGCGCCGACCACTGAGGTCGCCCAGGCTGCCGCTCCGGCTGCCGACGCCGGCGATACGGTCGAGATGGAAGAAATCATCGTCACCGGCTCCAGCCTCAAGCGCGAAGACGACGCTGCGCTGCCGGTCACGGTGGTGAGCAAGGAAGAAATGGATCTGCGCGACGCCGGTACGCCGGTGGACCTGCTGACCTCGCTGCCCGCGGTCACCGGCGTGCCGATGAACGAATCCACGCAGGGTGGCGCGGGTGCGCGTGGTGACGTCGCCGGTGTGTCGATGCGCGGCCTCGGCAACGGCTCCACGCTGCTGCTGCTCAACGGTCGCCGCATGGCCGCCCACGGCATCGCCTCGGGCACCAACATGACCGTCAACGCCAACACCATGCCGGCTCGCGGCCTGGAGCGCGTCGACGTGCTGCGCGACGGTGCTTCGTCGATCTACGGCTCCGACGCCGTCGCCGGCGTGGTCAACTTCATCGTCGACCAAAAGTACGTCGGCAACGAGATCGAAGCCCAGGTCGGCATCACCGAA
>JALRLM010000486.1 GCA_023254435.1 Hydrocarboniphaga sp. | reverse complement strand
GATACGGCTTCGATGCCGCTGGTGCTCGCCGATGGCGAGGCTGCCCAGTACGACGCCACCATCCAGTCCGCCCTGGCCGATTCCAGCGTCGCCGTGCCACAGGCCAGCGAGTGGATCAACGTCTCGGTCAAGAAGGGCGATACCCTGTCGACGATTTTCGACGCTCAGGGATTGCCGACAGATGAATGGCATGCGCTGCTCAAGCTCGGCGGCGACACCATGGAGCTCAAGCGCCTGAAAGCCGGCGAAGAACTCAAGATCCGCAAGGACGGCGACCAGCTCGAGGAGCTGACCTACGCCCTAGACGAACTGCGCACCCTCAACGTGCGTCGCGTCGAGGACCAGTTCGAGGCCGTGACCATCACCGCCGAACTGGACCGCCGCCAGGAGAAGGCCACCGGCGCCATCACCAGCTCGCTGTTCGCCGACGGCGCCCGGGCCGGTCTGTCCGACCGCATGGTCATGGAGCTGGCCGAGATCTTCGGCTACGACGTCGACTTCGCCCTCGACCTGCGCCAGGGCGATCGCTTCGCAGTCGTCTACGAGAAGCTCTACAAGGACGGCAAGTCGCTGCGCTTCGGCGACATCCTGGCCGCCGAGTTCGTCAACCAGGGCAAGACCTATCGCGCCGTGCGCCACATCAATCCCGATGGCCGCGCCGCCTACTACACGCCCGAGGGCCAGTCGCTGCGCAAGGCCTTCATCCGCACCCCGCTCGACGTCGTCCGCATCAGCTCGCCGTTCAACCTGGCGCGCCGCCACCCCATCCTCAACACCATTCGCGCCCACAAGGGCGTGGACTACGCCGCCGCCGCCGGCACGCCGATCAAGGCCGTGGGCGATGGCAAGGTCACCTTCGTCGGCAACAAGAACGGCTTTGGCCGCGTGGTGATCCTGCAGCACGGCAACCAGTACGAAACCCTGTACGCCCACATGTCGCGCTTCCGCCAGGGCATCAGCGTCGGTCAGCGCGTCAGCCAGGGCCAGGTCATCGGCTACGTCGGCATGTCGGGCCTGGCCACCGCGCCGCACCTGCACTACGAATTCCACATCGGCGGCAAGGTGGTGAATCCGGTCACCGTCGCGGTGCCGCGCGCCAACCCGATCGAACGTCGCGACATGGCCGAGTTCAAGGCCGAGACCGGCCTCTACCTGGCCGCGCTCGACAACAGCGGTTCGCAGACGGCCCAGGCCACGCCCGCCGTCGGCTCGCCCGCCACCACACCGGCTCCGGCTGCGACCGTCACGGCCCGCTAAGCCTCGCCGCAGATCGACGGGGGCTTCGGGGTTTTTCAGATCCCGAAGCCCTTTTTATTTCCGGTTCATTTCCGGCGCACGGTTCGCCGCAGTCCCAAGTCCCCATGCAACGACTCGCCGTCGGCTTGATCTCCGGCACCAGCCAGGACGGCATCGACGCCGTGCTGGCGCGCTTCGAAGGCGACCGTCTCGACGGCATCGTCGCCACGCACTCGGGCCAGTACCCCGCCCCGGTGCGCTCGCAACTGCTGGCCCTGGGCTATGAGAACCGCCCGGTTTCGCTGGCCGAATACGCCGCGCTCGATCGCGCCGTCGCCGACGCCTTCGCCGATACCACGCTGACCCTGCTCGAGGGCGCCGGCATCGCCGCCGCCGAGGTCACGGCCCTCGGCAGCCACGGCCAGACCGTGTTCCACGACGCCGGCCTGGGCAACAGCCTGCAGATCGGCGATCCGTCTCGCATCGCCGTGCGCACCGGCATCGCCACGGTCGCCGACTTCCGCCGCAAGGACGTCGCCCTCGACGGCCAGGGCGCGCCGCTGCTGCCCGTGCTGCATCACGCCCTGTTCGCGAGCCGCCGCGAGCCGCGCGCGGTCCTCAACCTGGGCGGCATCGCCAACCTGACCCTGCTGCCCGACGACGATGCATCGCGCGTGCTGGGCTTCGACTGCGGCCCGGCCAACGGGCTCATGGACGAGTGGATCGAGGCCGCTCAGGGCCGGCGCTACGACACCGACGGTGCCTGGGCGGCCAGCGGCCGGCTGATCCCAGAACTGCTGGACGCGCTGCTGGCCGATCCCTACTTCGCGCTGCCGCCCCCCAAGAGCACCGGGCGCGGCTACTTTCTGCTCGACCGCGTGCGCCGGCTCTATCCGGCACTCGACACGCTGCCACCGGCCGACGTGCAGCACAGCCTGTGCGAACTGACCGCCCGCAGTGCCATCGAGGCCCTGCGCCGCCATGCACCGGACACGGCCCGTCTGCTGGTCTGCGGCGGTGGCGTGCACAACGCCTGGCTCATGAGCCGCCTCGCCGCGCTGGCCGATGGCATCGCCGTCGAATCCACCGAGCGCCACGGCCTGCATCCCGACTGGGTCGAGGCCGCAGCCTTCGCCTGGCTGGCGCTGCGTCGCCTCGATGCCGCCCCCGGCAACATGCCCAGCGTCACGGGCGCCCGGCGAGCCACCGTACTGGGCGGCCTGTTTCTGCCCTAACCGGCCCACTGCGTAAGATTTTTTCCGTTAGTCGCGTCAGGCATCGGCGGCCATCCGCCGATTGGGCTTTCATCCCCGCCTCGATGCGTTACGTTCAGTCGAAGCTCAGACTGACGCCCCAAGAATCCGGCTTACAACAGGCATCGAGCGCCTCTGCCGGCAAGTCCGCGACACCGCCACTTGGTCGCGTCATCTGTCCCGCTCTGCCCATGGAAGGGAATCAGCAACCAGGAGTGGTTCGATGTTCAATGCATACAGGGAATTCTTCACGCTCGATCTCGGCCCGCGCTGGCCGCGCCGTCGCCTCAAGTGGGCGCTGGGTGGTCTGATGTCGGGTTTTCTGCTCGGCATGGCGCTGAAGTCGCCGGCGCAGCCGCCCGCCACGCTGCCACCCAGCGTGATCGAGCCGGTGAAGATTCACCCGCATGACAACGACGTGGGATCGCCCAAGATCCTGCAGCTCGCCGAGAAACTCGCGGAGCCCGTTCCCAAGCGCTGACCGCCCCCGAAGGGCGGCGTCAGGCGGCGCGCCTGCGGTGCATGCGCAGTCCGATCACGAGCAGCGCCACCAGCAGCAGCAGTGCAATGGCCGCACGCGCCCACTGCGCCTGCGCGAGCGAATCGCCGAACCAGGCCAGCAGCGCGGTTCGCGGCAGCATGCCGCAGACCGTCGCCAGCGCGAACGAGCGAGCGCGGATACCCGATAGCCCCGTCGCCACCTGCGCGATACCCAGCGGCGTCGCCGGAAACGCGGTGTAGAGCGCGACCAGCGTGGCGCGATCGCTCAGGTAGGCGTCGGCCCGACGCAGTCGCGGACCGAGCCGGCGCTCGGCGAACTCGCGCCCCAGGCTGCGCGCGATGCTGAACAGCATGATTCCGCAGACCGTGCCGCCGATGGTGCCCAGCAAGGTCCCCGCGACGACACCGAACAGCGCCCCGCCCACCGCCATGAGGATGGACGAGGGAATCAGCAGGAACGGCCGCAGTACCAGCACGGTGACGAAAGCCAGTGGCGCCAGCGGCTGGCTTTCGATCCAGTCGCGGATCGCATCGGCCGACCACTCGATGTGCTGCGTGCGCAGCCACAGCGCCAGGCCGATGCCGGCGCACAGCAGCAGCAAGGCGACGCCGCGCAACAGCCAGACCAGACCGCGCGAGCCCGTGCGCGGCAGCGATGCATCGGAAACGGACATGGATTCGGGCTCGAGGAGAGGTGCGTGCATTCTGCGGTATCGGCTGCGAAAAACGCGCCAGCGCCGCTGCTCAGAACAGATCTACCGGATCGACGTCGAGCGACCAGCGCAGGCCGCGTGCGCCGGGCAGGCCATCGAGCTGCGGCACCCACGGCAGCAGGGCGCGATGCAGCGCGCTGCGCTCGCCGGCCTGCAGCAGCAGCTGGGCACGGAAGCGTCCGGCGCGCCGTTCCATCGGCGCCGGCACCGGACCCAGCCGCATCAGGCCGGGCACTTCGGGCAGGCAGGCGGCGGCGGCTTCGAGAAACTGCATCGCCGCCGCCTCGGTGCTGGCCTCGGCGCGCAGCAGCGCCAGATGCGAGAACGGCGGCAGCCCGGCTTCGGTGCGCTCGTGCAGCAGCAGCGCGGCGAGGCCGTCGTAGCTGGCGTCGATGAGCCGGCGCAGTGCCGGGTGATCGGGCTGATGGGTCTGCACAATGACTTCGCCACGCTGGCCGGCACGGCCGGCGCGGCCGGCCACCTGCGTCAACAGCTGGCCCATGCGCTCCACGGCGCGGAAGTCGACCGAGAACAAGGCCTGGTCGGCATCGACGACACCGACCAGCGACAAGCCCGCGAAGTCGTGGCCCTTGGCCAGCATCTGCGTGCCGACGAGGATGTTCACGCGGCCCTCGCGCGTGTCCTTCAACAGTGCCTGCAAGGCTTTGACGCTGCGCAGGCGGTCGGAGTCGAAGCGCTCGACGCGCGCCTGCGGAAAACGCGTACGCAGGCTTTCTTCGATGCGCTCGGTACCGTGGCCCACCGCGAGCATCTGCGTGGATTGGCATTGCGGGCAGGCGGCCGGCGGCGTCTGGCGCGCGCCGCAGTGATGGCAGATCAGCCGGCCGCGCCCGCGATGCCAGGTCAGCCGCGCATCGCAGTGCGTGCACTGGGCCGTCCAGCCGCAGTCGTGGCAGATCAGCGCGGGCGCATAGCCGCGCCGGTTGATGAACAGCAGCACCTGCCCGCCGGCCTGCAGATGGCGCTCCACGGCCGCCAGCAGCTCCGGTGCAAGACCCTGCTGGAACGGCCGGCCGCGCACGTCGAGCAGCTGCAGCCGGGGCGGCTCCTGGCTTTTGACGCGGCGCGGCAGGCGCAGCAGCTGGTAGCGCCCGGCCTGCACGCGCTGCAGGCTTTCCAGCGACGGCGTCGCCGAGCCCAGGATCACCAGCGCGTTGTCGCGGCTGCCGCGCAGCACGGCAAGGTCGCGCGCCGAATAGCGCAGGCCGTCCTGCTGCTTGAACGAGGCGTCGTGCTCCTCGTCGACGATGATCAGCGCCAGGCGCGGAAACGGCAGCAGCACGGCCGAGCGCGTGCCGACCACGATGGCCAGCCGGCCCGAGGCCGCGCGCAGCCACACCTGCCCGCGCGCGGCGTCGTTGAGTCCGGAGTGATAGCCGTCGACGCGCGATTCGCCGAAGCGCTCGCGCACGCGATCGAGCAGCTGCGGCGTCAGGCCGATCTCGGGCACCAGCAGCAGCACCTGGCCGCCGCGCGCGAGCACGGCCTCGATCACGCGCAGATAGACCTCGGTC
>JALRLM010000451.1 GCA_023254435.1 Hydrocarboniphaga sp. | reverse complement strand
CGATTGCGCGAACTTGACCTGCTCCTCGTCGAGGTTGCCCCTGGCGTTGTCGGCCAGCAGCTTCGACAGGATGAGCGCGCTGTTGAGCGGCGTGCGCAGCTCGTGCGACATGTTGGCCAGGAACTCGCTCTTGTAGCGGCTGGCACGTTCGAGATCGTTGGCGCGGCGCTCGAGCTCGCCGCGCGCGGTTTCCAGTTCCAGCTGGCGATCGCGCAGGGTTTCGTTGGCCAGGCGCAGTTCCTCGGTCTGCGCACGCAGCTCTTCTTCGGAGGCCTGCAGGCGCTGGCTCTGCTCCTCGAGCTGATGCGAACGCGTGCGCAGCGCTTCGTTGGTGCTCTGCAGCTCCTCCTGCTGGATGCGCAACGCCTCCTCGGAAGCCTGCAGTTCTTCGGACTGCGCCTGGGTGACGTTGAGCAGCTCGCGCGTCTTGAGGCTGCGGGACAGCGTCTGCCACGACAGCGCGGTGGTGGTCAGCGCCTCGTGCAGCAGCTGCGTAGCGTTGGCCGACAGCGGCCCCAGGCTCGCCAGCTCGACGGCACCGACCGGCTCGCCGCGCGAGAGCAGCGGGGCGATCGTGAGCGTGTCGGGCAGGCTTGCGCCGAGACCCGAGACGAGTTCGAAATGCGTCGCCGGCACCGGCGACAGCGTGTGGATGCGCTCGTCGCGAACGCACTGCCCCACCGGGCCGTGGCCGATCTCGAAGCGGATCTGCCGCAGCATGGTCGGTGCGATGCCGTGCGCGGCGCAGGCCTCGAGCCGGTGGTAGTCCTCGTTCCAGCGATAGGCGATGGCGTAGACGGTGTCGGTGGACGCGCACAGCGAGCGCAGCAGCGCATCGCCGAATGCGGCGTGATCGTCGGCCGGCTGCACTTCGGATGCGAGCGCGCGCAGCCGCGTGCGCACCCATTCCTCGTTGCGGCGCTGGCGCACGAGCTTGTTGAGTTCCACCAGCGCGCGGGCGAACAGGCCCACCTCGTCGCGCCGCCACAGGTAGGGCACGCGGCCTTCGAACTCGCCCGTGGAGATCTGGCCGATCAGCGACGTGAGGCGGCCCAGCGGCACCGCGAGCATGCGCCGCACCACGCGCAGCGCCCAGTATTCGCCGAGCAGGCCCAGCAGCAGCACGCCGAGCATGACCTGGCGGCTGTGGCGGGTGTCGCGCTCCAGCTTGTCGGTGCGGAGGGCGAGCAGTTCGCGCTCCTGCTTCTTGAGCTCGTCGAGCACCGTCTGCAGCGCGGCGATGCGCGGCGAGCCGGCGGCGAGCATGTCGATGCGCTCGGGGTGTTCGCGCAAGCCGCTGCCGGGCTTGATCTGGGCCAGCCAGGCCAGCGCCGGATTGACGAACTCCTCGTCCCACAGCTCCAGCGAACGATCCATGCGATCGAGCCGCTGCTGCTGCACCAGGTTGTCGCGCGTCAGCGTGCGCAGCTCCAGTCGCCGTGCCTCGAAGTCCTTGCGCGTCTGCTGATAGTCGGCGATGCGCTTGACGTCACCCTGCACCAGCCCATCGCGCAGCAGGTGGCGCGTTTCCAGCAGCCGCGCCTCGTACTGCTCGGCGGCCGACAGCACCTGGTAGGTGTGCAGCGTCCAGTTGCGCGCATCCTGCTGGCGCAGCTGCATGAACATGAAGGCCGCGCCGGCGATCATGAACAGCACGAACAGCGCCGCCAGGCCGAGCCGCGCCTTGTTGATCAGCGAGCGATGCGCGATCCAGTTCGACAGCGTCGAGTCGGACGGATGCTCCAACCGCGGCTCTTCGGGCCCACTAGCCATGCTCGGCCGCCACCTTGAGCTTGAGCGCGATGAAATCGCGGTGCGGTACGTAGAGCAGCTCGGCGAGCTTGCGCAGCAGATGCTCCTCGTGCACGTCGAGCCGGCCGTCGGCGTAGGCGACCTCCCAGAGCATCTGCATGAGCTCGAGCTTGTCGGCCGGCTGCAGCGCGCGATTGAGATTATTGACGTAGTCGTGCAGCGACACCGACTGGCGAGACTCGCGCGTCGCCTCGGCGATCAGCACGTCGAGGCCGGCCGCATCGAGCGAGAAGTAGCGCTGCAGCGATTCGCGCACGAGCGTCAGCTCGTCGGCGTTCTGCTCGAAATCGGCGCGCGCGCATTCGAGCAGCAGCACGGCCGTGGCCAGGCGCTGGCGCGCGGCCGGATCGTCGGGTGGGCTCTGGAACTGCTGCAGAAGCTTTTGCCACATCGGACTGTCGTACCTCGTCGGGCCTGGGGGCCGCACCGCCGCATTCTGCGCGTCCGCGCCACGGGGCGCAGCCATCAAAACACTTCAGCGCCGTGTCGCAGCGGTTTGGCGAACCGGCCTATCTTGCCCGATCGCGCCGCCCCGCACAGCGCCGCGGCAAGCCGTGTCCGACACGAAAAACACCCTTGATTTGCTAGGCTTGGCGAGCCATGCGGGGGCCGCGGGCGGCGACTTGCCGTCGCCCCACCGCGTCCGCACCCCGCTCCCCCGATCGTTCCGAGATCCGACGCTTGAGCCCTGCCCTGACGCGCACTGCCCGGCTGCCCGCATGAGCCTGCTCGGCGGCCTGCTGTGCAGCATCGCCTCGGCCTACGCCGTGGTGGCGCTGGTCGCCGTGCTGCGCCTGCGCCGCGCGCTGGCTGCCGGCGCGACGGGGGCTGCGACCGAACCCGTCGCCGTGAGCGTGCTCAAGCCGCTGCACGGCGACGAGCCGCGCCTGCATGAAAACCTGCGCGGCTATTGCCTGCAGGCGCATCCGCGCTATCAGCTGTTGTTCGGCATCCAACGCGCGGACGATCCCGCCGGCGACGTGGTGCGCCGCCTGCAGGCGGAGTTTCCGGCGCTCGACATCGAGCTCGTGCTGACCGTCGGCGGCCAGGGCCTCAACCGCAAGGTGCTCAACCTGGCCGGGCTGCTGCCGCGCGCGCGTCACCCGCTGCTGGTCATCGCCGACAGCGACATCCGCGTACCGCCAGACTATCTGCGCCGCGTCACCGCGCCGCTGCAGCATGCAGGCACCGGGCTCGTGACCTGCCTGTACTTCGCCCACGGTCGCGGCTTCTGGGCGCGGCTCGGTGCGCAGTTCGTCAACGACTGGTTCATGCCCTCGGTGGCGATGGCCCGGCTCAGCGGCGAAACGCGCTACGCCTTCGGCTCCACGCTGGCGCTGCGCCGCGAAACGCTGGACGCCATCGGCGGCTTCGAGGCGCTGGCCGACGAACTGGCCGACGACTACTGGATCGGCGAGCGCGTGCGCGCGCTGGGCCTGCGCACCGAGCTGTCGGCGCTGCGCGTGGTCACCGACGACGTCAGCACCAGCCTGCGCGCGCTTTGCGAGCACGAGCTGCGCTGGCTGCGCACCGTGCGCGGCCTGCGTCCGCGCGGATTCTTCGCGCTGGTGGTCAGCTTCACCTGGCCGCTGGCGCTGGCCGGCCTGGCCCTGTCGCCCACCTGGCCGACGCTATGCCTGGCACTGCCGGGCCTGCTCGCGCGCAGCGCCCTGCACGGCCTGCAACGGGCAGATCATCCCGAGCCCGCTGCGCTCCGAGATCTGCTGCTCACACCGCTGCGCGACAGCCTGAGCCTGGCCCTGTGGGCCTGGGCGCATCGCGACTCGACGGTGTCGTGGCAGGGTCGCAGGCTCGACGCGGCACGCGGCAGGCCCTCGTGAAACGACTCAGCGCCGCGCTGGGCCTGGCCGGCCTGGTCGTGCTCACCGTGCTGGTGATGCACGCGGGTTCGGGCGAGGTACTCGCCCTGCTGGGCAGCGCGGGCTGGCCGCTGCTGTGGCTGCTGCCCTTCCACGTGCTGCCGGTCCTGCTCGACGCGATCGGCTGGCAATGCCTGCTGCGCCCTTCCGATCCGCTCAAACGGGCTTCGCTGGCCTATCTGTTCTGGGTCGGCACGGTGCGCGAGTCGGTGGGCCGGGTATTGCCGACGGCCAGCATCGGTGGCGATCTGGTGGCGATCCGGCTGGCCTGCCTGCGCATTCCCGAAGGCGGCGTGGTGGCGGCCAGCGTGGTGCTCGAAATCCTGATCGGCCTGCTCAAGCTCTATCTGTTCGTGGCGCTGGCCATGCTGTGGCTGCTGCAGTCGACCGGCACGGCCGACCTGGCGCGCGACATCCTGCTGGCGCTGGGCCTGAGCCTGCCCGTGCTGGCGGTCTTCGGCATCGCGCTGCGCTACGGCGCGCTGTTCGCGCGGCTGCAGCGGCTCATCGCCGGCATGCTGGGGCCGAGCAGCGAAATCGCCCGGCTCATCGGCGGCGCCGATATCGATGCCGAGCTGGTCAAGCTCTATCGGCATCGCGGACGGCTGCTGGCCACCTTCGCGCTGCAGTTCGCCGCCATCGTCGCCGGCGCCTTCGAGACCTGGCTGGCCCTGCGTCTGCTCGGGCATCCGGTCGACGTGCCCAGCGCGCTCGCGCTGGAAGCGCTGCAGCAGGCGATCCGTCACCTGGTGTTCGTAGCGCCGGCCGGGCTCGGCGTGCAGGAAGTAGGGCTGCTGATGCTGGGCCGGCTGATCGGCCTGCCCGACGAAGCCTCGCTGTCGCTGTCGCTGGCCAAGCGCGCGCGCGAGCTGCTGTTCGCCGTGCTGCCGCTGGCGAGCTGGCAGTGGATGGAAGCGCTGCGCCTGAAGCGCCCGCTGCCGGACGCGCGCTGAGCTCAGCGCGCCGCCTTGCAGGTGTCCAGGTCGAGCTGGTTGCGTGCCTGCACGCTCCTGATCAGGCCGTCGACACCGTCGCGCGCGGCCACCGCCTCGTACTGCGCCGAACGCACGGCCAGATCGCTGACGCCTTCGGCGACCACGTTGACGATGCGCGGCCCCTGGCGGGGGGCCGGTAACCTGCGGTCGAGTTCATCCCAGGAACGGGCGCCGTAACCGGGGCAACTGCTGCGGACGCGGCAGGCTCAACCTGGGCTCGCGAACGCGGGGTTCGATCACGCTGCCCTTCCGCGCTCGGGCGCCCGCCCAAGCCGCCACCTGAGCACGCGAGAGCAACCGGTCAATCGCCTTGCCGCCTCGTCCGACGCCCTGCAGTACCGCACCCGCGGCACCGCTCACCAGCACCGCCGCGAGCGCACCGCCCGCGTCCAGCCCCATCAACATCACCCCTCGACCGCCGCTTCGTAACGCCTTCGCCTCGGAAAGCGGAAAGCTAAGCGCCTTGCCTTCGGCGGAGACGCATAACACCGTGTCGT
>JALRLM010000443.1 GCA_023254435.1 Hydrocarboniphaga sp. | reverse complement strand
TTGCGCTTGACGCCGAAATCGTAGGCCACGACGTGGAAGCGCTCGTCCTGCAACTGCGTTTCGCGGTTGGTATCAAGCGCCCACGAACCCGTGGTGTAGGTGTAGGGCTCGCGCACCGACACCACCTTGGCCAGGTCCATGCCCTTGAGTCCAGGGAAGGCGCGCGCCGCAGCGATAGCCGCCGCTTCGTCGATGGCGTCACCGGCGACGATGCAGCCGTCCTGTGCGCCTTTCTCGCGCAGCAGTCGCGTCAGCCGACGCGTGTCGATGTCGGCGATCGCCACCACCTTGTGCTTCTGCAGGTAGCCCGAGAAATCCAGCGTCGAACGCCAGTTGGAATGCGGGCGCGGCACTTCGCGCAGCACCAGTCCGGAAATGTGAACTTCCGAGGATTCGGCATCCTCGTCGTTGCTGCCGACGTTGCCGATGTGCGGATAGGTCAGGGTGACGATCTGCCGGCGGTACGAGGGATCGGTCATGATCTCCTGGTAACCGGTCATCGCCGTGTTGAAAACAACCTCTCCGACCGTCTGACCGTCGACGCCAATCGAAACACCTTTGAAAACGCTGCCATCGGCGAGGGCGAGCAGGGCCGGCTTGCGATTCATCATCGGCTCTTGGGGGCTCTTAGAACTAAGGGGCGCTAATCGGATTGCGGACATGGAAAAGGGGGCGGCGATGAACCCGCGAAGTGCAGTGCACTTCAGCGGGAGCCTCGGGAGCCCCCTCGCGATTAGGCCGGCAGTTTACCGGAGCAAGCCGATTGCGTAAACGACGAATGCGCGACGGAATCATCGCCCCACCCTCGTCCGCCGATCCAAGGCCTTTTCCATCAAAGGCTTTCATCGTGCGGGAGCGCGCCACGATCGCCGTCCGCCGCAGAGAGCAGCGCTCGTCATCGCCGGGCTCACAGCAGCGACAGCTGCCCGCCAGCACCCGGTACGCGAAACTGCCCGAAATCGAGCGCGGTGGCAGCCTGGTATTCGGTCGCATTGAGCCCGTAGCGCTTGCAGGCCAGCCGGAAACGCTGGGCGGTGAACTCGGCGTACTGTCCCTGCCCGCGCATGCGGCTGCCGAAGCTCGAATCGTAGTCGCGGCCGCCGCGCATCTGCTGCACCAGACTCATGACGTGCCCGGCCTTGAGGGGATAGCGCTGGACCAGCCACTCGCGGAACAGGTCCTTCACCTCCCAAGGCAGGCGCAGCATGGTGTAACTGGCCTGGCGCGCGCCGGCCTGCGCCGACAGCTCCAGTACGCGGTCCATCTCGTGATCGTTCACGAACGGGATCACGGGCGAGAACATCACGCGCACGGGGACACCGATATCGGCCAGCTTGCGCATGATGCGCAGGCGTGCGGCCGCCGAAGCCGCGCGCGGCTCCAGGTCACGCTTGAGTTCGTCGCGCAGGCTCACCAGCGTGATGCCGACATTGACCAGCCGCAGCCGGGCCAGCTCGGCCAGCAGGTCGAGATCGCGCTCGATGGTCGCGCCCTTGGTGATGATGCCGACCGGATGGCGGAACTCGAGCAGCGTTTCGAGCAGCCGTCGCGTCACGCGATGCTCGCGCTCGATGGGCTGGTAACAGTCCGTGTTGACCCCCAGCACGATCACCCGGGGCTCGTAACGCGGACGACGCAGCTCGGCGTCGAGCAACTCGGGGGCGTTGGCCTTGTAGAACAGCCTGGTCTCGAAATCGAGGCCCGGCGACAGGTTCAGGTAGGAGTGCGTGGGCCGGGCGAAGCAATAGATGCAGCCATGCTCGCAACCGCGATACGGGTTGATCGATTGCTCGAAGCCGATGTCGGGCGAATCGTTGCGGCTGATGATCGAGCGCGCCCGCTCCTCGCGCACCTCGGTTCTGAACGCGGGCAGCGGCTCGACCGGCAAATCCCAGCCGTCGTCGAAGTCCTCCCGGCGCAGCGACTCGAAGCGACCTTCCGGGTTGGAACCGGCGCCCCGCCCCTTGGTGGGGCCCTTGCGCGGCTCGCCCGGAGTCACGGTCCGCCGCGCTATCCGCCCGGACTGGTCGCGTAATCGAGCGCGAGATTGGCCAGCGTGCGCACACCCAGCGGCAGCATGGCCTCGTCGAGCTTGAACAGCGGCGAGTGATTGGCCGGCCAGTTGGCGGGCGAATCGCCCGGCGTGCGTGCCCCGATGAACACGAACAGGCCCGGAATCTGCTGCTGGAAGAACGAGAAATCCTCCGCGCCCATCATCGCCGGCACGTCCAGCACCTTGCCGGGCCCGGCCACGCGCTCCAGCGTCGGCAGCATGCGCGCGGTCAGCTTGGGATCGTTGAACGTCACCGGATAGGCATGGCCGGCGCCGACGTCCACCTTGGCGGTGGCGCCGGCGGCTTCGGCAATCTTCTCGGCCGTGCGAATCACCCGCTGCTGCAGGTCCTGCTGCATGCCGGTGTCGAGCGCACGCAGCGTGCCCTTCATGACCACTTCGTCGGGAATGATGTTGCCGCGCACGCCACCCTCGATCTTGCCGATGGTGACGACGACGGGCTCCTGGCTGATGTCCATCTGCCGGCTGACGACGGTCTGCAGGCCCTCGATGATCTGCGCACTGACCACGATGGGGTCGACGCCGGCCCAGGGGCGCGCACCATGCGTCTGCTTGCCGCGCACGGTGATGGTCAGGTCGTCCGAGCTGGCCATGGCGCCGCCTGAACGCACCGCGAGCTGATCGGCGTCCCACTGCGCGAAGACGTGCAGACCGAAGATCACCTCGGGTTTCGGGGCCTTGCTGAGCACGCCCTCCTTGACCATCTGCTCGGCGCCGCCGTGCTCGCCGGTCGGCGCGCCTTCCTCGGCGGGCTGAAAGATCAGCTTGAGCGTGCCGGGCCATTCGGCCTTGAGCTTCGTCGCCACCTCGGCGACGCCGAGCAGCACCGACATGTGGCTGTCGTGCCCGCAGGCGTGCATGGCGCCCACGTTCTTGCCATCGAAAGTGGTCTTGACCGTGGACTTGAACGGCACGTCCACCTCTTCCACCACCGGCAGGCCATCCATGTCGGCGCGCAGCGCGATCACCGGCCCGGGCTTGCCCCCCTGCAGTACGGCGACGACGCCGGTCTTGGCGACGCCGGTCTGCACCGATAGCCCCAGCTTGCGCAGGCGCTTGGCGATGTAGACCGCAGTATTGACCTCGCCATTCGACAGCTCGGGATGCTGGTGGAACCAGCGACGGTCCTCGACCAGATGCGGCTGCAGGTCCTGCGTCAGCCGGTCGACCTCGGCGCGCAGGTCGGCTGCGGCGGCCGAAAAACTGGACAGCCCCAATCCGGCGGCGACGAAGAGAGTGCGTGCGTTCCCAGCGTTCATCGAGGCTCCCATGGTTCGAGCGAGTCGTGCAGCACGCATCAGGCCAGCACGTCCTTCATCGAGTACAAGCCCGGTCCACGGCCCTGCAGCCAGGCAGCGGCGCGCAGCGCGCCGTTGGCGAAGTTGGCGCGGTTGCTGGCCTTGTGGGCGATTTCCACGCGTTCGCCATCCCCCAGGAACATCACGGTGTGATCGCCCACCACGTCGCCACCGCGGATGGTAGAAAAGCCGATATCGCTGCGCTCCCGTGCCCCCGTGTGGCCCTCGCGCGCATAGACGGCATGCTCGCGCAGCGTACGGCCGACGCCACGCGCCGCCGCCTCGCCGAGCATCAGCGCGGTGCCGCTGGGCGCATCGACCTTGTGGCGGTGATGGGCTTCGACGACTTCGATATCCACGGTATCGCCCAGCACGCGCGCGGCATGCTCGACCAGCGCCAGGCACAGGTTGACGCCGATGCTGAAGTTGCCCGACAGGCAGATCGGAATGCGCTGGGACGCCGCGTCGATCAGCGCTCGCTGATCGGCCGAAAAACCCGTGGTGCCGATCACCATG
>JALRLM010000257.1 GCA_023254435.1 Hydrocarboniphaga sp. | reverse complement strand
CCTTCATGCCTTCGCGGACGATGGCCTGGGCCAGAACCGTGGCGGTGGTGGTGCCGTCACCGGCCTCGTCGTTGGTGCGCGAGGCGACTTCGCGGACCATCTGCGCGCCCATGTTCTCGAACTTGTCGGCCAGCTCGATCTCCTTGGCGACGGACACGCCGTCCTTGGTGATCGTCGGGGCGCCGAAGCTCTTGTCGAGCACGACGTTGCGGCCCTTGGGGCCGAGGGTGACCTTGACCGCATTGGCCAGGACGTTGACACCGGCCACCATGCGCGAACGGGCGTCGTCGCCGAACTTGACGTCTTTAGCTGCCATTTCTGTTACTCCTTAGATATTGGGTGTTGTTGAGGCGACGATCAGGCGAACACAGCCATGATGTCGTCCTCGCGCAGCACGACGAGGTCCTGGCCGTCGACCTTCACCTCGGTGCCGGAGTACTTGCCGATGAGAACCAGGTCACCCTTCTTCACGCCCGGCTCGATGAGCTTGCCGTCGTCGGAGCGCTTGCCCGGACCCACGGCGACCACTTCGGCGCGCAGCGGCTTCTCGGCCGCGGAGTCGGGGATCAGGATGCCGCCGGCGGACTTCTTTTCTTCTTCGAGACGCTTGACGATCACGCGATCGTGCAGGGGACGCAGACTCATGAGGTGTCACTCCGTAATGGTTCAAAACTGGTCGGGGCTTCGACGGCGGCGCCTGCTCGGCATATTCCGGCCCGCGTTCTGTTAGCACTCTCCCGTCGAGGCTGCTAATTCTTGTGGACGCGATCACGGCTTTCAAGTGGTATCGGAAAAATCCACCTGACCCGAGGTTCACAATTGTTCATCTGCTGTTTAAGCTGTTGGGGCACATTCCAAGATTGCGGCCGCCGGGATATGGATGGGCCGCATAGATAAACAGCCTTACTCTCAGGGAGCTCCGGATGACTGCTTTTCGCCGTACCGCGCTGGCCAGCGCGGCCGCTTTGTTTGCTTGCTCGCTGTCCTTCCCCACCTTCGCGCAGGACGAGAGCCCCAGCTCCGAAAAGTTGTCCTATCTGGGCGTCACGGGTAGCTACATCGATCTCGACAAGGATCGCCTGCCCAAGGATGGCACCGGCATCAACCTCTTCTACGGCCGCCAGATCGGCGGCGGCAACTGGTTCTGGGAAGGCCAGCTGTTCACCGACGTGCAGGAGACGGACGAAACCAACCTGACCGACTTCTACCGCCACGGCGCAGGCCTGGATCTGGTCTACTCGCTCAACCAGCGCCGCACGTTCTCGCCCTTCCTGCTGCTGGGCGTGGGCGGTCAGTACACCGACGTGGTGCCGGACAACGACGACGCCTGGGACTTCTTCGCCAACGCCGGCCTCGGCTTCGTGACCAAGCCGATCGGCTACTACGGCCTGCGCCTGCGTGCCGAAGCGCGTTACGTCTACGACGATTTCGGTGGCGGCTACAACGACTTCCGCTACAGCGCCGGTATCGAACTGCCGCTGTCTCCGTACGAAGCGCCGCACGCTCCGGTGTCGGCGGCGCCGACGGCTGACGCGGTCACCGTGGTCAAGACCGAATCGCTGGTCGACAGCGACGGTGACGGTGTGCCGGATGCCGGCGACAAGTGCCCCGGCACGCCCCAGGGCATGCCGGTGGATGGCGTCGGCTGCGGCCTGTCGCAGGTCATCACGCTCACGGGTGTGAACTTCGAGTTCAACAAGGCCTCGCTGACGCCGGACTCGCGCAAGATCCTCGAAGAGGTCGCACTCAAGGTGAAGCACTTCGCCGACGTGCCGATGGAACTTGAAGGCCACACCGACAGCGTCGGTTCGGATTCATACAACCAGAAGCTCTCGCAGCTGCGTGCCGAATCCGTGCGCAACTTCCTGATCGAACAGGGTGTTCCGGGCGACAAGCTGACCGCCAAGGGCCTGGGCGAAAGCACCCCGGTCGCCGACAACGGCACCGACGCCGGTCGCGCGTTGAACCGTCGCGTGGAACTGCACATCGCTGGCCAGGAAGCTGCTCCGAGCATTCCGGTCGACGCCAACGGCGCTCCGCTGGAAGGCGCGGCCGCTCCGGCGGCCGAACCGGCACCTGCTGCCGAGTCTGTACCTGCTACGGAACCGACTCCGGCTGCGGAACCGGCCCCGGCGGCCGAGCCCGCCCCGGCCGCCGACGCAGCCGAGCCGGCCACGATGGAAGATCTGCAGGCCGCCGAACCGGCACAGTAAAGCGATGAACCGGGGATCACGATGCGCTTCTCGCAATGGGGAGCGCATCGTGGTCACCGCAAGCGACGAGGCTCAGACTTCGCCGCAATGAAAAGAAGCGGGCTCGCCCCGTCTGCTGCAGGTCGCGTGGTGCGCGCGACTCATGGAATTCCCAAGGACTGACATCAAATGGACTTTGCAATGAACACGATCAATGCGTTCAGAGGAACCCTCGCTGCCGCCCTGATGACCTGCGCGATCGCGCTCGTCGGCTGCGAGGCTCAAGGAGACGGTAGCGACTTTCCCGGCGGTGGAGGTGGCGGCAGTGGCCCCACCGACGTCACCAATTGCCAGGTGCCGCTGGGCACCACGCTTTGCGTGCTGGGCGGGGACGATCACGTCGGCGGCCTGGTTGACGAACTGCTCGCGGAGGACGGCCCGCTGGGTCCGATCGCTGGCGCCATCGACACCTCCGAGCTGACCACGGCGCTGACCGAGATGCTCGAGAACGACGGCACGCTGACCAGCCTGCTGACGGGCCTGCTCGCCGATGGCCAGCTCGCCGAAGGCCTGCAACTGCTGCTACTGGGCCAGGATGGAACCGGTAACGAAGGACTGGCCTCGGTGCTCGAAGGCGTGCTGCTGCCCAACGAACAGGGCCAGGGCCTGATCGCGCTGTTCGGCGAAGGCGGCATCCAGGGCCTGGTCATGGCGCTGCTGATGGACGGCACCAGCGAAGACTGCCAGGCACCGCTGGGCACGCTGTGCCTGATCTCGGGCGGCGGCAGCCAGACCGGTCTGGTCGACCTGCTGCTGACCTCCGATGGCCTGCTGGGCTCGCTGAGCCCGACGCTGACCACCGGCGTGACCGACGACGTCGTCGAGATTCTCGGCAACATGCTGGCTTCGAACGGTGCGCTGAGCGATCTGCTCACCGGCCTGGCGGCCGACGGTCAGCTCGCCACCGCGCTGCAGGTACTGCTGATCGGCGACGCCGATGCCGGCGTGCCGAGCGGCCTGGTGCAGGCCCTGCAGAACCTGCTGGGCGACCTCGGCTCCACCGTGGGCGACATCGTCGACTACATCGGCGGCCTGCTGGGTCTGCCGGTGCCCTGAGTCGTCGGCACCGCGGCGAGTCCACTCGCCGCTTCGTTTCCACGGCCGGATGCGGGCTCCCGCATCCGGCCGTTTTCGTTTTCACATCAGACACGCAAGC
>JALRLM010000194.1 GCA_023254435.1 Hydrocarboniphaga sp. | reverse complement strand
CAACTTTTTTGACGTCGCTCATTTCTGTTCCCTTACTTCGTTTCAATCCTGCCGAGGAGCAGGTATTCCATTAATGCCTTTTGCACGTGCAGGCGGTTTTCGGCCTCGTCCCAGACCACCGATTGCGGGCCGTCGATCACTTCGGCCGTCACTTCCTCGCCGCGATGAGCGGGCAGGCAGTGCAGGAACAGCGCGTCCTTCGCTGCAGCGGCCATGAGTTCGGCATTGACCTGATAAGGGCCGAAGGCAGCGAGACGGCGAGCCTGCTCGTCCTCCTGGCCCATGCTGGTCCAGGTGTCGGTGACGACCAGATCGGCGCCGGCCACGGCTTCGGCCGCGCTCGCGCTCAAAATGGCGGCGCCACCGGCTTCGGCGACGATCGTCGCCGACGGCTCGTAGCCTTCGGGCGCGGCGATGCGCAGCGTGAAGCCGAACAGCTTGGCGGCTTCGATGAACGAATGGCAGACGTTGTTGTGACCGTCGCCGACCCAGGCTGCGGTCTTGCCGCGAATGTCGCCGCGATGCTCGATCCAGGTCTGGATGTCGGCCAGCAGCTGGCAGGGATGATGAATGTCGGACAGGCCGTTGATGACCGGCACGCGCGAATGCGCGGCCAGCTCCTGCTGATCGGCCTGAGAGTTGTTGCGGATCATGATCGCGTCGCACATGCGTGACAGCACGCGCGCGGTGTCGGCGATCGGTTCGTCACGGCCCAGCTGCGTGGTTCCGGCATGCAGGAACAGCGCGTGGCCGCCGAAGCGTGCCATGCCGGACTCGAAGCTCACGCGCGTGCGCGTGGAATTCTTGGTGAAGATCATCGCCAGAGTGCGTCCGACGAAGGGGCGATGGCTGCGATCGGGCAGTCGCTTGAGTTCCTGGGCTCGCGTGACCACCGCCAGAGCTTCGGAGGCGGAGAGATCGCTGAGTTGGAGGAAGTGGCGCGTCATGGTGTTCGTGGCCTGCTCGAAGCTGATGAAGCAAAAACAAAAGGGCCGCGCGATCAGCGCGGCCCACAGAGTGCAGCGTACTGCGGCGGCTACATTTTAACCGAGATTCTTCTCGACGAAGTCCCAGTTCACGATCGCCCAGAAGTGCTCGAGATAGCTCGGGCGGGCGTTGCGGTAGTCGATGTAGTAGGCGTGCTCCCAGACATCGCAGGTCAGCAGCGGGGTCTTGCCCTCGGTCAGCGGCGTCTGCGCGTTGGAGGTGCTGGTGATCGCCAGCGAACCGTCGGGGTTCTTGACCAGCCAGGCCCAGCCGGAGCCGAAGGTGTTGATGGCGGCGTCGGTGAACTGCTTCTTGAAATCGTCCACGCCACCGAAGGCCTTGACCAGAGCGTCGGTGAGCTTCTTGCCGGGCGGGGTCTGCGTCGGCGTCAGGCAGTTCCAGAAGAAGCTGTGGTTCCAGACCTGCGCGGCGTTGTTGAAGATCTTGCCCGATGACTTCAGCACGATCTCTTCGATCGGCATGTTCTCGAATTCGGTTCCGGCGATCAGCTTGTTGCCGTTGTCGACGTAGGCCTTGTGGTGCTTGCTGTAGTGATAATCGAACGTCTCCGGCGACATGTGCGGAAGGAGCGCGTCCTTGGCGTAGGGGAGTTCGGGTAGCGTGAGGGCCATGATGTTCCTTTTCTAGCGGGCCGTTGGGCGGCGCTGGCTCGATGGTTGCGGTCGTGTCTAACTTCGCGGGGCTTGCCACGATAAAGCCGACCCCGCGTAGTTTCAATATTCGTGCTTGACGCCCGCTTGCTGCCCCTCCGCTTCGGGAACGCTTCTTGCTCCAGGCGGTCTGGGATACCGACGAGAGCGGCGCAAGCGTCGTATAATCGGCGGCTGCAATTCCCACCCACTCACTCCCGGAGGGTGCCATGGATGCTTTGGAACGCATCAAGAAGCAAGTAACCGACAACCCCATCATCATCTACATGAAGGGCTCCCCCGATTTCCCGCAGTGCGGCTTTTCGGCGCGCGCCACGCAGGCGCTCAACGGCTGTGATGTGGAATACGCCTACGTCAACATCTACGAAGACGAGGAGATCTACCGCGCGCTGCCCAAGTTCGCCAACTGGCCGACGTTCCCCCAGCTCTACGTGAAGGGCGAGCTCGTCGGCGGCTGCGACATCACGCTGGACCTGTATCAGTCCGGCGAGCTGCAGAAAATGCTCAAGGAAGCGGTGGGCATGGCGAAGGCCGTCTGATCGGTCATCTGCGTGCCACGATGCCCGCGCTCGTCGCGGGCATCGTCGTTTTGGGCTACAGGAGCGGGCTATGAACGTGGTGCTGATGATCGTCGGCGACGAGATCCTGTCGGGCAAGCGCCAGGACCGGCATTTCGCCAAGGTGCGCGAACTACTGGCCCGGCGCGGCATGGAGCTGTCGGAGGTGCGCATCGTCGGCGACGACGAGCAGCGCATCGCGCAGACCGTGGGCCAACTGCTGCAGCGTGGCGATGCCGTGCTCAGCTGTGGTGGCATCGGCGCCACGCCCGACGATCGCACGCGCCAGGCCGTGGCTCGGGCGCTGGGTGTCGAGGTGCAGCGGCACGCCGAAGCCGAGGCGCTGATCGTGTCCGAATACGGCGACCGGGCTACGCCCGGCCGCCTGACGATGGCCGACTTCCCGGTCGGCGCGGGCCTCATCCCGAACCCGGTCAATCGCGTCGCCGGCTTCCACATCGCCAACATCTATTGCGTGCCGGGCTTCCCCGAGATGGCCTGGCCGATGCTGGAGCAGGTGCTCGATACGCATCTGGCGCACCTGCATCGCGCCGTTCCCCGTGTCGAATACACCATGCGCGTGACCGGCACGGCCGGCGAGGGTGACCTGCTGGCACTCATGGAGCAGGTTCTGGAGCGCTTTCCCGAGGTATCGCTGTCGAGCCTGCCGAGCCGTGGCAATGGCGAGCAGACACGGCATATCGAGTTTGGAATCAAGGGCCAGCCCGAAATCGCGGCAACGGCGTTTCGCTGGTTTGCCGCCCGCCTGGCCGAGCATCCGGGGGCCTCGGTCGAGCCGCTGTCCGTACCAGCGGACTGACGGCGGCAGCGAGCCGGCCGAAGGCCGCGCCGGTGTGCCGCGCTTGCCCTAGGATGCCGTCATATTCGGGCCCGACTTGCGCCCGTCCGTCCGCAGACGGGAGAGAGCGTGCTCGTGAAAGGCCAGGACACCAAAGACAAACCCGTCATCCTGCTGGTGGAAGACAACCCCGCCGACGTCCGGCTGGCCTGCGAAGTGCTCGAGGAAGCCGGTGTCGCCAGCAGCCTGCTGGTGGCGCGCGATGGGGACCAGGCGCTGCGCATGGTGCGCCGCGAGGGCGAGTTCGGCGACCTGCCGCGCCCGGACCTGATCCTGCTCGATCTCAACCTGCCGAGGGTTTCGGGACACCAGGTCCTCGCGCAGATCAAGCAGACGCCTGGCCTGCGCAGCATTCCCGTGCTGATCCTGTCGACCTCGCGCGCCGAAAGCGACATCACCGCCTGTTACGAGGCACACGCCAACGCCTTCCTGACCAAGCCGGTCGACCTGGAAGAGTTCTCGAGACTGGCGTTCCTGATCCGTGATTTCTGGCTCGGTGTCGTTCAGCTCCCCCTGAACCGGGCCGTCGCCTGATGAGCGTCGTGTCTGGACGGCTGCCGCCGCTCGGCGTGCTGCTGGTGGAGGACAGCGTCTCCGACGCGCGCCTGCTGGCCGAAAGTTTCAGGGATGCCGGCGGCGAGCAGGAGGTGATCATCCGTACCGTGCGCACGCTGGCCGAAGCGGCGGTGGAGATGAGCCGCTACAGCTTCACCTGCGTGCTGGTCGATCTCGGCCTGCCTGACGGGCGCGGCATCGGCAACGTCGAGGTGCTGCGCGCGGTCGATCGCAGCGCCGCCATCGTCGTGCTGACCGGACTCGACGACGAGCATCTGGCGGCCGAGGCGATCCGTCTCGGGGCGCAGGAATACCTGGTCAAAGGCCAGCTCGACGGCGCCAAGATGGTTCGCCTGCTGCGCCATGCCATCGAGCGCAACAAGCAGGTGCACGAACTGGAAGACCAGCGTCATCGTGAATTCCACCGCGCCAGCCACGACAGCCTGACGGGCCTGGCCAATCGCGAACTGTTCTACGACCGCGTGCGCCAGATGCTGGCGCAGTCACAGCGTTCGGGGCGCAGCTTCGCCATCTGCTATCTCGATCTGGATGGCTTCAAGCGCGTCAATGACCAGCATGGCCATGCGGTCGGCGATCAGCTGCTGATCCGGGTCGCCGAAGTGCTCAACGAGTCGGTGCGCATGTCGGACACGGTCGCGCGCGTCGGTGGCGACGAGTTCCTGATCCTGCTGTGGCCGGTCGACGACCAGGCCGAATCCGCCAACGTCGCGCGCCGGCTGCGCGAGCGCGTGATGGCGATCCGGCAGATCGCCGACTGCCCGATCGAGCTCGATGCCAGCGTCGGCGTGGTCTTTCATCCCCAGCACGGCGATACGCTCGATCTGCTGCTGGAGCGCAGCGATCGCGCCATGTACCAAATCAAGCGCAATGGTGGCGGCGTTGCGGTTTACGACGGCCTGACGCTGGATTCCCCGCAACGTGTCGCCGGGCTCAAGATCGAGCTGACGCAGGCGCTGGAGAACGATCAGTTCTCCCTGCTGTTCCATCCCTGGATCGACGCGGCGCAGGAGCTTTTCATCGGCGTGGAAGCCCTGCTGCGCTGGGATCGCGCCAATGGCGTACAGCGTCCCGACGAGTTCCTGCGCGGGGCCGAAGCCAGCGGCCGGCTCGGCGACATTGGCCTGCACGTCGCGGTCAAGGCCTTCTACCAGTGGCGCGCCTGGCGCGACCTGGGCGTGAGTGTCACCCATATTTCCGTCAACCTGTCGGCCGCCGAGCTGACCGACGCGCAGTACATCGAATCGCTCTACGCGGTCTCGCAGAGCGCCGGCGTGCGCCCCGAGGAAGTACGCCTGGAAATTCCGATGCCCGCTTTCGAGGGCGAGAACACGCACCTGATGCTGGCGCAGATGCGCCGCGCGCGCGACATGGGCTTCGGCCTCGTGCTCGATCAGTTCGGACCCGACGGACAGAGCTTCAAATGGCTGTGCAGCATGCAGTTCGACGGACTCAAGCTGGGTCGTCACGTGCTGCGCGCGATCAACGAGGAAGGCTTGCAGGGACCGATGCGTCGTTTCGCCTCTGCCGCGCTCGGCGCGGCCGGCGCCATGGGCATTCCGGTCATCGCCACCGGCGTGGAAACAGTTGACGATCGCGTCACCTTGCAGATGATGGGCTGCGTACTCATGCAGGGTCAGCTGTTCTGCGGATTCGAGCAGGCGTCCGATCTGCCGGCTCGACTGGCCCAGCGTCCGCCTGGACTGTAGGCGTCAGCCAAGGAGTGTCCATGCTCGATACCGGAGCCTTACTGCCTCACGGCATTTGCTATCTGCAGCAGCCCGGCCTGATCTGGCTGCACGTCATCTCCGACGCGCTGATCGCGTTGGCGTATTTCATGATCCCGGTGTCGCTGCTGTATCTGATGCGGCGTTCGCGCACCCGGCTGTCGTTCAACTGGGCGATCGCGCTGTTCGCGGCCTTCATCATCCTGTGCGGGGCCGGCCACGTGCTCGACATCGTGGTGATCTGGAAGCCGCTCTACTGGATGCAGGGCTGGTTACGCGCGCTGACGGCCGCGGTGTCGCTGGCCACGGCCATCGCGATCCTGCCGCTGGTGCCGCGCCTGCTGGCGATGCGCTCACCGCAGGAACTCGAAGAGGCCAACAGCCGTCTTCGTGAGGAGATCAAGCTGCGCGAGGGCGCCGAAAACGATCAGCGCCGCTCGCTGGGCGAGCTCAAGCGCGCGGTGCAGGAACTGGAGCAGTTCGCCTACATCACCTCGCATGATCTGCAGGCGCCGCTGCGCAACGTCGCGGGCTTCGCGCAGCTGCTGGGGCGCCGCTATCGCGACAAGCTCGAGGGCGACGGCCTGGAGTTTCTCGATTTCATCGAGAAAGGCGTCAAGCAGATGCAGATGCTCATCAACGATCTGCTGGCTTTGTCACGTGTCGGTCGTGGCGAGGCCAGTTTCGCCACCGCGCCGCTTTCCAACGCCATCCAGCGCTCGATCAAGGCCCTGGGGCCGACGATCGAAACCCGACATGCTGTGGTGCATGTGGATGAATCGCTGCCCAGCGTGAAGGCCGATCACAACCTGCTCGCTCAGCTGTTCCAGAACCTGGTCGACAACGCCACCAAGTTCGCGCGGTCCGGCGTGTCGCCCGAGGTGCGCGTGAGTGCCTGGCCCGAAGGGGCGCAATGGCATCTGATGGTCAAGGACAACGGCATCGGCGTGCCCAAGGATCAGGTGGAGACCATCTTCGCCGTGTTCCGGCGCCTGCACTCCGCCGATGCCTACGAAGGCACCGGCATCGGCCTGGCGATCTGCCGCAAGATCGCTCGCCATCACGGCGGTGATATCTGGGCGACGTCGGAAGGTCTGGGCGAGGGCACGGAATTCCACATTCGCCTGCCGCGCGAACCGGTCATGCCCACGGGCTCGACCGTGCCGCGCCTGGCCGAGGTGCACTGAAGCCGAGTCAGCGCTGCGGCCTGAGCACCACTTGCTCGCCGCAGCGATCCCTCACTTCGGCCGAGCAGTCGCGCGGTGAGAACTGACGGTCGTAGCAAAGGCGCAGTTCGCTCAAGTAAGGTCCCGAGCATTGCAGGGCCACGCGCTGGGGCGTGAGCCGGGGATTGGCCTGCAACCACGCGGCCTCGAGCTGCTGCGGTGTTTGCGTCAGCGGCTTGTCGAGCTGGTGATAGCGCTGCGGAATCGTGAGCCCCTCGTAGAGTTGCTCGATGCGTCCGAAGTAGCCGCTGGAATCCAGCCCGCTGCAGCTGCCGTGCTTGCGCCATTCGTGCAGGATCAGCGGCTTGCTGGGCATGATGGTCAGCATGCGGTCGATCAGTGCTTCCGGGACATAGGTGGCCTTGCCGCACTGGCTCGGATAACCACGCTCGTACTGCGGCCACAGCCCATGCACGACGAAGCCGAACGAGCGCTGTGTCCCGCACTGGGTCTTGTCGGCCTTCTGAGCGGTGGCGCAGTACTGCGGCGACCATGACAGCGCCAGCACCCAGTAGTCGAAGCGGCCCGGCACGCCATCCGCACGTGCCCCTTCAACGAAAACGGCGCTGCCGCAAAAAGCGAGCAGCGCCGTTGAGATCAATGCGCCGAAGCGCATCGCGGACGTCTTAGCCGGCGGTCTGGCCAGCCAGGAACAGCCAGGTCTCGACCACGGTGTCCGGGTTCAGCGACATCGATTCGATGCCCTGATCCAGCAGCCACTTGGCGAGGTCCGGATGATCCGAAGGGCCCTGGCCGCAGATGCCGACGTACTTGCCGTGCTTCTTGCAAGCGCTGATCGCCATCGACAGCATCGCCTTGACCGCGTCGTTGCGCTCGTCGAACAGATGCGCGATGAGGCCGGAGTCGCGATCCAGGCCCAGCGTGAGCTGGGTCATGTCGTTGGAGCCGATCGAGAAGCCGTCGAAGTACTCGAGGAACTGGTCGGCCAGCACGGCGTTGCTCGGCAGCTCGCACATCATGATGACCTGCAGGCCGTTCTCGCCGCGCTTGAGACCGTTCTCTTCGAGGATCTCGATGTCGCGCTTGGCTTCCGAGATCGTGCGCACGAACGGAAT
>JALRLM010000166.1 GCA_023254435.1 Hydrocarboniphaga sp. | reverse complement strand
ACGGCCTCGATCACGCGCAGATAGACCTCGGTCTTGCCGCTGCCGGTCACGCCCTGCAGCAGGTGCGCGGAATAAGCGCCGACGGCCGCTTCCAGCGCCGTCACCGCGCGCGACTGATCCTCGGTCAGCTCGGGCTTCTGGGGGCCGTCCGGCGGCAGCGGCGACGGCAGGGCCTCGGGCGCCAGCTCGACCCAGCCCTCGTCGAGCGCGCGGCGCAGGCTGGCCGCGATCCCCGGCAGGGCCGCCAGCGCCGGACGGCTCATCGCGCCCTGATCGCGCAGGGCTTCGAGCAGCGCGCGCAGGCGCTGCGAACGCGCCGGCAGCCGGGTCAGCGCGGCCAGACCGGCGTCGGTGAGCCGATAGGCCGGCACCGGCCGGAGCTGCGCGGGCTCGCCGCGACGCAGGTTCACGGGTAGCAGCGCGGCCAGCACCTCGCCGATCGGATGGTGGTAGTAGTCGGCGATCCAGCGGCCCAGGCCCATCATCGACGACGACAGCAGCGGCTCGGCGTCGATCACGCGATGCAGCGGGCGATAGCGGTCCAACGGCTCGGATTCGGCGGGCTCGCGAGGATCCGCTGTGACGATGCCGACCAAGTCGCGGCGGCCAAACGGGATTTCGACCCGGCTTCCGGGCCGGGGAGCGCTCGAAGCCGGGCATCGGTAGTCAAAACTCCCCGTTACCGGCACCTGAACGGCAACTGAAACGAGGACTTCAGTCACATCCGCAACCTGTGGATATCTTTGGGGAAAGCTTCACAGCTGGGGTTTCTCGCGATCGGGTCGCTGTCAAGCCCCGCAAGCCTCATTTTCGGAAAATGATTTTTTATCTTTTTATATTCAAAAGCTTGCCGACCTTTTACAGCATCGTGACGATTGCAAGACTTGACGTTCATCGGGCAGACAACTAGGCCGGACTTGTGCATAGGCCTACGTTCAGCTTGCGGCTCGCGGACGATGACGTGGCTTGTACGGCCCATTACGCGCACTCACCGTCTCTCGATCGTATAAAGCAAATCTCCGCCGGTATAAGTGCCCGATTCGGTCGACAATTTGAAGCCTTTTCCGAGGTCGTACAGCATCTTGAAAACCTGGCCGGGCTGGAACAGCCCGATGCCGTAGGAGACGTAGAGCTTCGGCGAGAGGTACTTGCCGACCGTGAGCCGGGCCTGCTCCTGAGTCTCGCCGGCGTCCGAACCCACCGAGATTTCGTCGATGCCCAGGCCGCCGCGCAGGTTCTGCGCCAGCGCGCTGGTACCGCCCAGGCCCAGCGCCACGGCGGCGCCCGACAGCATGCTGCGATCCTCGCTGGTGGTGTTCTGTTCCAGCGGCCGGCCGAACAGCAGCCAGGACAGCTGTTGCTGCTGGGTCATGGTCGGATCGGAGTAGAGCGTGAGCTGCGGCTTGTCGAGCGTGCCGCGCACATAGATGCCGACCTTCACCTGCTCCTGGCTGGTCTGGTTGATCTCGCGCAGCGCGCGAATCTCCAGGCCCGGCTTGGATATCGGCCCGCCATTGAACAACAGCTTGCCGGTTTCGATGACCAGGTCCTGGCCGTAGGCCTTATAGCGGCCGTCGGCCAGCCGCAGCTCGCCATAGCCCAGGGTGTCGCGGCCGGGTTCCTCCACCGCCGTGACCTCGCCCTCGAGCCGCGTCTTGAGGCCGAAGCCCGAAAGCGACACCGCGCGGCCCAGCACCAGCTTGACCTCGGCGAACAGGTTCATGCCCTCGACCGGCGGCGGCGCCTCGCCGGCCGCGTTGACGATGATCTGGTCGCCGCTGGGCGCGGTGCCGGTGTCCTCGCCCTGCGCCAGCTGGATCTCGGCGCGCGGCACCGCCAGCGTGCCCTTGAGTCGCGCCTCGCGACCGGCCAGCTCGAAGCGCAGGTCGGGCGAGATCCAGGCCTGCGCCTTGGGCAGGTTGGCGGCCTGGAAATTCTCGCCCTTGATCTGCACCTGCAGGCGCAGGCCCGTCCTGGGTTCGGCCGCGGCAGGCTCGGCGGCGGTCATCGGCGTGCCGTCGGCGGCCGGCGTGGTGACCTCGGCCGGCGCCGCGGTGGCCTGGGTCACGGCGGGCATTTCGGGCGGCTGCGGCGCCACGCCCGTGGTGCTGGTCTGCGCCACGGGCGTGGGCCGATCGGCCGGCG
>JALRLM010000119.1 GCA_023254435.1 Hydrocarboniphaga sp. | reverse complement strand
CCGACGACGCGGCCGATCAGGCGCGCGCGCAGCGCCGCCTCGACGAAATCGAAGCGATGCTACATACGCCACCGGCAGCGGCCTCGCTGAAGCCCGCCGCCAAGGCGCTGCAGGCCGAGGACTTCGTGTCGAGCTTCACGCCGCAGACCTTCGGCAGCGTCATCGAGCGCATCAAGCAGTACATCGCCGCCGGCGACGTCATGCAGGTGGTGCCCTCGCAGCGTCTGACCGCGCCGTTCACCACCGACGCGATGACGCTGTACCGCACCCTGCGCCGGCTCAACCCCTCGCCCTACCTGTTCTGCCTCGACCTGGACGATCACCAGGTGGTCGGCTCCTCGCCCGAGATCCTCGTGCGCGTAGAGGATGGCGAGATGACCGTGCGCCCCATTGCCGGCACACGCAAGCGCGGCGCCACGGCCGAAGAAGACCAGGCCCTGGAAGCCGACCTGCTGGCCGATCCCAAGGAAGTGGCCGAGCACCTGATGCTGATCGACCTCGGCCGCAACGACGTCGGCCGCGTCGCCCAGACCGGCAGCGTCAAGCTCACCGACAAGATGGTGATCGAGCGCTACAGCCATGTCATGCACATCGTCAGCAACGTCACCGGCCGCATTCGCGAGGGCATGCACGCGCTCGATGCGCTGACCGCCGCGTTCCCGGCCGGCACGCTGTCGGGCGCGCCCAAGGTGCGCGCAATGGAGATCATCGACGAGCTGGAACCGGTCAAGCGCGGCATCTACGGCGGCGCCGTGGGTTATCTGTCGTGGTCGGGCAACCTCGACACCGCCATCGCCATCCGCACCGCCGTGCTCAAGGACGGCCAGATCCATGTGCAGGCCGGCGCCGGCATCGTCGCCGACTCCGATCCCGCCTCGGAATGGGAAGAGACCATGAACAAGGCGCGGGCCATGGTGCGCGCCTCGCAGCTGGCGACGGCGTCGAAGACCTGAGATTCGCGGCAGCTCCTCGGTGTCGGGTGATGTTCCGACACTTGAGGCTACGATCGGGGCGGAAACCGCAGCGCGACGCGCCCGTTCCGGCGCGAGTTCAGGCCGCTTCGCCCGACTGCCGCAGCCGCGTGATCTCCTGGCGCGGCGGCGCGCCGAACAGGCGCCGGTATTCACGACTGAACTGCGACGGGCTTTCGTAGCCCACGCGATGGCCCGCCGCAGCGCAGTCCAGCCCTTCGGCGAACATCAGGCGACGCGCCTCGTGCAGGCGCAGCTGCTTCTGGTACTGCAGCGGCGACATCGCAGTCACGGCCTTGAAGCGGTGATGCAGCGCCGAGGCGCTCATGTGCACTTCGGCCGCCAGATCCTCGATGCGCAGCGGCTGGGCGAAATGCCGGTTGAGCCAGTCGATGGCGCGTGCCACGCGCTGGGTCTGGCTGCCCACTTCGACGAGTTCGCGCAGCCGGTGCCCCAGTTCACCGCCGAGCACGCGGTAGTAGATCTCGCGAATCGCGCCCGGCCCCAGCATGGGCAGGTCGCGCGGCTCGTCGAGCATGCGCACAAGGCGCAGCACGGCGTCGAGCATGCTGTCGTGCATGCGCGCCACGAACAGCCCGCGATCGCGCGTCCGCGCCACGCCGCGATCGCGCGCGGCCAGAGCCTCGTCGCCCATGTCGAGCAGCATGCGCGCGATGATGTCGGGATCCAGCGTGAGCTTGAGGCACAGATACGGCTGCTCGGGCGCCGCCACCAGGACGTGGGCGCAGACCGGCAGCGGCACCGACACCACCAGATAGTGGAGCGGATCGTACTGGTAGATCTCGTCACCCAGCACGGTGCGCTTGCCGCCCTGCACGACGATGCACAGCGCGGGCTCGTAGACCACCGGGCGCTGCATCGCCGTGGCCTCGCTGGCACGGGCGATCGACAGGCCCTCGAGCGAGGTGTCGTTCATGCCCTCGAGCGGGGCCAGCCGCATTACGCGATCGGCCAACTCCTTCTGTCGCGCATCGATGGGCGGCGCGCTCGCGTGCAGGTCGGAGACCTTGCTGGCCGGCGGCGCGGAAGCGGGATGATGGGCACTGGAGGGCATGCCGCCATGGTGCGAGCCCGGCCACGCAACGCGCAATGCCGGTCCAGCCGCCGTGCAGGATCAGGCAAGAAGCGGGCAGCTTTGGCTAAGCCGTGGTCGAACCCGGCCCGGCGCCCGGCCCAGGCAAAAGCCCTGCGGTGACCGCACCGGCAAGACCGGCGGACGTCACCTCGCCGGGCCACGATAGTCGCCGTCGAAACGAAAACGGCCGGCGCATGATGCGCCGGCCGTTTTTGCTGGACCCGCCGCGGTTAGCGGGTTGCCGGCGTGCGCGCCGCCTTGAGCGGCGGCTTGGCAGCCGCCACGCGCGCAGCGCCCAGGTACTGCCAGGCGTCGTAGAGCTGCACCAGACCGGCGCCGTAGGAATCGTCACGCCCCGCCGGACCCAGATCCTTGGCGGTGTTGATGAGCGCCGCGCGGATCTGCTCGTTGCTGGCCGACGGCTGGCTGCTCCACAGCACAGCCGCGACGCCGGCAACATGAGGCGCCGCCATCGAGGTGCCGCTGTACTCGGCGTAGGTGTTGGTGATGTAGGTATTGCTGGCCGTAGCCGAAGCGCCGACGCTGCCGGCGACCAGGGCCTGACCGTCGGCCTGGCTCATCGACAGCACCGGGATCGTCGAGGTCACGCCCTCGCCCAGGGTTCCGCTGAAGCTACCGGGCTCGTTGTTGTAGACGATCGCCGCCTTGGCGCCGCCGGCAACGGCCGCCGCCGCCTTCTCGCCGAACGAGGTGCTACCGCGTTCGCAGAGCACCACCGCGTTGGTCCACGAACCCGGCGCGGTGCACAGGCCGCCGTAGACCAGCGGGCCGGTGGCCGAGCCGTAGGCGCTGCCTTCCATGCCCAGCACCGCATAAGGCGTGGAACCGACCGTGAATTCGGCTTCGGAGCCGAACGGCACCGTGCTGAGCACCGACACGCCCGGAGCGGCGATGTCGACTTCGGCGTTCTTCTGCGAGAAATCGGCGACCACGTCGTTGACGTCGGTCGCGGCCACCGAGACCACGGTCGAATAGCTGGCCGGATAGTTCAGGCGCGTCGTGCCGTCGTTGCCGGCCGATGCGATCGCCAGCACGCCCTGGCGATTCAGGCGCGCGAAGGCGGCCTGCTCCACCAGGCTGCGGCGACCGCCGCCCAGGCTCATGTTGATGACGTTGGAGCCCGCGGCGGCGCACTGGTTGGCGGCGTCGACGAGGCTCGAGGCATAGCTCCAGCCGCAGTCGGCACCGTCGAACACCTTGACGATGTAGAGGCTGACGGCGCCCGGCGAAACGCCGACCACGCCCAGGCTGTTGTTGACGGCGGCGATGGTGCCGGCGACATGGCTGCCGTGACCGCAGCTGTCGGTGTTCCAGCCCGCCGGCGTGCCACCGACGATGTTGAGCGCGGCCAGGTCCTCGTGATCGGCGGCGATGCCCGAGTCGATGATGCAGACCGTGCGGCCGGCACCGGTGGGCGCGCCGGCATCGACCACGCCGTCACGGTTCACGTCCCACACGTCGCGCGCCTGCACCTTGTCGATGCCGTAGGGCACCGTCTGCGCCATGGGGTAGCGTTTGGGATCTTCGGAAACGGTGTAGTCGGCATCGGCGGCGAGCTGCTTGAGCAGGCCTTCCGGCACCGTGGCGGCGACGGCGCCCAGAGCGCTGAAGCGATAGTGGATCTTGGCGCCGTTGGCTTCCAGGCGCTTGATGAGAATCGCCTCACGACCCGACTTGTACTCGATGAACACCCGCTCGGAACCGGCGGCCTGCGCCGGCAAGGTGGCCGCCGCGAACAGCAGCGCCCCCATCAAACTGCGCTTGATCATTGCACTTCCCTTTTGTTTTGAACCCGCCCTGGTGTGGACGGGAGACCCGCACAGGAAAGCATGATTCCTGCCAGGAATCTCCCCGTTTATTACCGGTTATATGCGTCCGACGAAGCCAACTTAGCGCCATTTTGTTTGCAGACCCGCGTCGAGCCGACGACCGGTCGTGCGGCCCGTCACGCTCCCCGGGCGATCGCAGCATCCGAATCCATCGTCGGGTTCTTTGCTGAATGCGTGCTTTTTGCTCGACTTAAATCGACTCGAGCCCCATTCAGGTAGTTATGCCCGCCGAGTACGGGCACCCCAGTGCGATCAGAATGTGGCGCCCAGGGTCACGCGCAGCGCACGCGGCTCCACCGGATGGAAGTGATAGTCGGCGACGCCCTCGGCCGGCTCACCCGGCAGGCGCGACTCGTAGTAGTAAGTGATGTCGTTGTCGTCGCTGTCGAAGACGTTGAGCACCGCCACAGACGCCAGGTATCGCTGCAGGAAGCGATAGCTGCCCTGCAGGTTGACCACAGTGGTGGGCCTGGAGCGCGCGCTGTTGTCTTCCACCAACGCAGCCTGGCCCAGGCGGCGCAGGCGCAGTCCGGCGCTGAATCCTCGTGTTTCGGGCACGGTAATCCCCAGCGCAATCACATCCTCGATCGAATTCGGAATGCGATTGCCCTCGCCCGCCGGCACATCGAGC
>JALRLM010000104.1 GCA_023254435.1 Hydrocarboniphaga sp. | reverse complement strand
AAGCTCTGTTGGGTTATTGAGGCGGCCACTTCACCGTCATTTACGACGTACCGCTGGGAACTTCACGGCAGGCTGTTTTTCAAGTGCTTGGTGGCCGCCTCAATATTTCGCCAGCTCGATCACCACGCGCACGCTTTCGGGATCGCCCGGATACGGCTCGACCTCGAAGCCCAGGCGCTGCGCGAGGATCAGCATGGGCCGGTTCTCCTTGAGCACGTCGCCGTAGACGCGTTGCAGCTTCAGGCGTCGGGCATGCGCCAGCAGTTCGAGCATCAGCAGCCGGCCCAGGCCGGCCTTGGCGTGCTCGTGATGCACCAGCAGCGCGAACTCGGCCTCGTCGCCGTAGGGATCGATGACCAGATGCGCCATCGCGTAGAGACGTTGCTCGTCGCTCTCGGGCAGCGCGACCAGTATCAGCTCGCGGTCGTAGTCGATCTGCGTCATGCGCGCCGCCATCTCGTGCGAGAAATAGCGGATCGAAGCGAAAAAGCGCAGGCGGATGTCGTCGGGGCGCAGGCCCTCGAGCAGGGCCAGCAGCGCCGGTTCGTCCTCAGGACGGATCGGCCGCAGCAGATAGCGGCGCTCGTTGCGCAGGGCGATGCTCTGCTGCAGATGCTCGGGATACGGCGGCAGCAGCAGGCGATGGCGCGATTCCAGCGGTGACGCATCGAGTTCCACGCGCGCCTCGCCGCAGCGCAGCAGCACGCCGGCGTCGTTGGTGGCCAGCTCCATGCTCAGCGCCGACAGCGCCGGCAGTTCGACCACCATCTGCGCGAGTGCGTACAGCGCGCGACGCAGGGCCAGCACCGTGGTCCCCGGCAGGCTCAGGCCCATGGACTCGATCATGCGGTTGGCCAGCAGCGTGTCGAGCGGCGCAAAAGCATAGCCCTGCTCCGAGCGCAGCGGTCCGCTGGACGCGGCGATCACCAGATGCTCGCCCAGCTCCGGATGGCGCGCGATGTCGAGCGCGAAGCGCAGCCCGATGCCGGCCGCTTGAGGATCAGCGGCCGGCAGGGCGCAAAGTTCGAACAGCGTGTCGAGCGTTTCGCCCTGCAGCCTGCGCTCGCCACGCGCCAGCGCGTCGTCGAGCAGGGCGCGAGCCTCCACGCCGCGAAAGCCGCGACGCTCGCGCACGGGCGGGGTCTGCATGAGCAGTTCGCGCGTGCGGCCGTACAGCCAGCGATAGCGCAGCGCGCGCGCCGCCTGCCCGGCGGTGACGAAGGTGGCGAGCCCGGCGTCGATCGAACGCCGACGCACCGCGACCACCGAGGCCAGGCCGAGCCAGGCGGTGACGATGCGCGGGCCCAGGCGCGCGTCGATCAGCGCATCGACGTAGGGCTCGTGCGCATCGGCCACCGACGGACTTTGCACCAGCAGCAGGTAGTCGATGCCGGCATCGTCGAGCAGCAGGCGCAAGGCCTGCACGAGCGCGGACGGCGTGGTCGAACCGAGATCGACGGCGCCGTCGAGAAAGCGCGCACGCGGCACGATGGCGCTCACCGCCGCACTCAGCGATTCGCTGCAGCGCGCCGGCACCAGGCCATGGCGCAGCACCGCGTCGACGCCCAGCGCGCACATGCCGGCGCCATTGCCCAGCGCCAGCACGCGCGCCTGCGCCAGCGGCGGCACGCGCGCCATCGCGGTCAGCGCATCGAACAGCGCATCGAGCGTCTGGCATTCGACCAGGCCCGCGCGTGCAAAGGCCGCGCTGCGCACCGGATCGGGGCCCGACAGTCCCTCGCGCCCGCCCACGCGGCTTTGCAGCACCACCACGGGCTTGACGCGTGCGCAGGCACGCGCGGCCGACATGAACTTGCGCGCGCTGCGCAGACGCCCCACCTGCAGGATCACCGCACGTGTGCGCGGATCCAGCGCCGCGTAGTCGAGAAAATCGGCGACGTCGGCATCGGCCTCGGCGCCCGTGGTGACCACCCACGAGAAGCCGATGCCACGCCCCACGGCCCAGTCCACGGCCGAGGTGGCGATGGAGCCCGACTGCGCGATCAGCGCGATGCCGCCCGCCTGCGGCTCGGCCGGAAACGCGCCCGCGCGCAAACCATTGGCGTGAAAGAAACCCGCCGTGCGCGGCCCGACGAAGCGCAGCCGGTGCGGCCGCGCCGCCTGCAGCCATTCGGGCGCGATGGACTCGTTGCTGATCCACAGCACGCCGCGGCAACCGCCCTGCGCCAGCGCTTCCACACGCGCCACGCTCAGCAGCAAGGGATCGAAGACGATGGCGACGGTGCCGGCGATGGCCACGTCGTCCC
>JALRLM010000096.1 GCA_023254435.1 Hydrocarboniphaga sp. | reverse complement strand
TGGCGCTGGAAGGCGCCAAGTACGATGTGCGCGTCAACACGATCGCGCCCACCGCGGGCACGCGAATGACCGAAGACATCTTCCCCGCCGAGGCGTTCCAGCGCTTCACCCCCGACAGCGTCGCACCGGGTTGCGCGAGCTCGAGGCTCAAGCGCGCCAGGGAAGCCGGATCGATTTCGCCGGCATACTGCGCGGACTTGCTCAGTCCAGCGCTGGCCTTGATGTGCTGCGGAATCGGCATGGGGGCTTCACCAGGGCGGCGGATGATAGAGTTCCGACCTCGCGAAGTCAAAGCTTTTCTCACCGATGCAGCCACCCTACACGCTCTCCAGGCCCAGCGTTTCGATCTCGCCCGAGCATCCTCTCGTACTGGCGTCCACGTCTCGCTACCGAGCCGACTTGCTACGCCGGCTCGGCCTGCCCTTCGTTCAGGAAAACCCGGGCATCGACGAAGACGAACGGGCCGGCGAAGCCCCCGCGGCGCGCGCGACCCGACTCGCCCTGGCCAAGGCGCACGCCGTCGCCGGGCGACGTCCCCGCCAGTGGGTGCTGGGTTCGGACCAGGTGGCGTTCTATGGTGAGCGCATCCTGCACAAGCCCGGCAGCCCCGACGCCAATATCGAACAGCTGATGGACCTCAGTGACCAGACCGTTGGCTTCGCCACTGCGATCGCCCTGGTTTCGGGTGAGATCGAGCTGCAGGCCCTGGATCTGACCCAGGTTCGTTTCCGCCGACTGGATCGCGCCGAGGTCGAGCGCTACGTGCAGGCCGAACCGGCGCACGACTGCGCGGGCGGCTTCAAGATCGAAGGCCTGGGCGTGAGCCTGTTCGAGTCGGTGCGCAACGACGACCCGACCGCCCTGGTCGGCCTGCCCCTGATCGCGCTGCGCCGCTTGCTGGCTCAGGCCGGAACGGCGCTGCCCTGAGACCGCGCCAGCCATACCGGCAGGTGGGCGGCATACTCGAGCACCACCTCGGCACCGAACTGGCGCAGACGCTCGCCGTTGTGGACACCGCACTCGACGCCCGCCATCGGCATGTTCAGCGCAGCGGCCATCCCGGCATCGTATTCGGTATCGCCGACCATCAAGGCCCGCTCGGGCGGCAGCTCGAACTCCTCCAGCAGCTCTTTGAGCATCAGGGGATCGGGCTTGGACGCCGTCTCGTCGGCCGTACGCGAGGAACTCATGAGCTCCCGCACGCGGGTGTGATGGGCAAACGAGCGCCGTAACCCAGCCCGCGACTTGCCCGTCGCCACCGCCAGCAGGTAGCCCTGCCCCGATAGCTTCTCCAGCGCCGCGAGCGCGCCTGCAAATAAAGGAGCCTCGGGCGGCTGGTTGGACAGGAAACGCTCGCGATACGCGCCCAGCAGGCGCATCAGGTCGTCGACGTTCAACTCAGGGAACAAGCGGGTCAGCACATCGTTCATGCCGAGGCCGATCAGATCGCGGATCTCGTGATCGCTGCGCGGTGGCAGGTTCAAGGCCGCGATGGCGCCCTGCATGGAGGTGACGATCTGGGCTGCGGAGTCGGCCAGGGTTCCGTCCCAGTCGAAGATGATGAGGTCGAAGCGTCGCATCTGGTTTCCCATTGGCCTTCCGTGGCGCAGAGCCCGGCCCGGCCATCCTTGGCCGGGCGTTCGCCGGGGCTGATTGCCCAATGGCAATCAGCCTGCTTCCGGCTTACCCGTCCCAGTCGAAGATGATGAGGTCGAAGCGTCGGCTACTCATCGCGCCGCCTGCGGCAGGCCGTTGAGGAAATCACGCAGCTCATCGGGCATCGGGGCCGCCACGATGAGCTTGGCGAACTCACCGTCGGCCGGCAGTTCCAGGAAGTGCGAGTGCAGGAACATGCGCTTGAGCCCGCGATCGCGCAGCGGCTTGTGGACCTCGCGCTCGCCGTACTTGCGGTCGCCAGCGACCGGATGACCCAGGGCCAGCGAGTGCACGCGAATCTGGTGCGTGCGGCCCGAGAAGATCTCGACCTCGCACAGTGTCGCGTCCTTGTAACGTGCCTGCGGCGTGAAACGGCTCTTGGATGGCTTGCCATCCTCCTCGTCCAGCTCCACGTAGCGTTCACCGCTCTGCAACCGATTCTTCACGAGCGCGGCATCGACGTCGCGCGCCTCTCCCTTCCAGCGGCCGCACAGCAGGGCGAAGTAACGCTTGTCGGACAGGCCGTGCTTGAAGGCCTTCTGCGCCCGCAGCAGCGCCGGCCGGGTCTTGGCCAGCA
Organism: Hydrocarboniphaga sp.; assembly: GCA_023254435.1. GTDB lineage: Bacteria > Pseudomonadota > Gammaproteobacteria > Nevskiales > Nevskiaceae > Hydrocarboniphaga. The sequence continues at coordinate 6,514 of JALRLM010000096.1, read as the reverse complement.
GCAGCACGCCACTAGTATCTCGGTCCAGCCGATGGGCCAGCTCGATGAACTCGTAGGCGCCCCAGGCTCGAACGGCCTCGATCACGCCGTAAGCCAGCCCGCTGCCGCCGTGCGAGGCGTAGCCCGCCGGCTTGTTGAGCACGAGATAATGAGCATCTTCGTGGACGATGGACTCTTTTAGCTTCTTGAGCACATCGTCGGGCGGGCGCACAGCCTCGCCCTTCTCGGCGACGCGAACCGGCGGAACGCGAATCTCGTCGCCCTCTTCCAGCTTGCGCTCGGGCTTGGCCCGCCCACCGTTGACCCGAACCTGCCCGGACCGCAGCAGGCGATAGACATGGGATTTGGGGACGCCGGGGAGCTGTTTCAGCAGGAAATTGTCGATACGCTGCCCGGCATCTTGCGCGCGTGCGCGAACGTGACGGACTTGGGGTTTCTCAGCTGGCAAAATGTGACAACTCCGTGCATTCTAGTGACCGGAGTCTCTCGACCCCGGCAGCGGCTTGCGCCTGCGCCAGGAGAGACCTGAGGGTCGGGCCGTCGCGCCGGCGTGCTGCAAGTCTACCAGCGCCACGATCCATCCGATCAGTTCTAGTGACTCTGCGAAGCTCCCGGCGAGCTTCGTGAACATGCCTGCGTATTCGGGTGCACCGTTGCATCCCCGATGGCGCAGATTCCTTTGTTATAAGCATCGCTCCCGGTAGGGACGGGCACAGAAACGCGCGGAGTCTCTCATGCGCCAGAAGATTACCCGTACCGCGGTCGAGCGCCATCGAATAGACCGCATCAATGAAAAGAATCCTGATCAACGCCACACAGCGCGAGGAATTGCGCGTGGCCATCGTGGACGGGCAGAAGCTCTTTGACCTCGACATCGAGCTAGCCAGTCGCGAGCAGAAAAAATCCAATATCTACAAGGGCCGTATCACCCGGGTTGAGCCCAGCCTGGAGGCCTGCTTCGTCGATTATGGCTCCGAGCGCCATGGCTTTCTGCCGCTGAAGGAAGTCTCGAAGAGCTATTTCAAGCAATCGTCCGGCAACATCCGTGATCTTCTCTCCGAAGGTCAGGAAGTCATCGTTCAGGTCGAGAAGGAAGAACGCGGCAACAAAGGCGCCGCGCTGACCACCTTCATCTCGCTGGCCGGCCGCTATCTGGTGCTGATGCCCAATAACCCCAAGGCGGGAGGCGTGTCGCGTCGCGCCGAGGGCGAGGACCGCGAAGAAGCCAAGCAGGCGCTCGAAAAGCTGGAGATGCCCGACACCATGGGCGTCATCGTGCGTTCCAACGGCATCGGCCGCACCGCCGAAGAGCTGCAGTGGGACGCCAACTACCTGATCGAAATCTGGACCGCGATCGAGAAGGCATCCACCGAACGTAGTGGATCTTTCCTGATCTACCAGGAAAACAACATCATCCTGCGCGCATTGCGCGATTACCTGCGCCCCGATATCGGCGAAGTGGTGATCGACAACGCCGAGATCTTCGAGCAGGCCCGGCAGCACATGGAACATGTGATGCCGCAGAACCTGCCGCGCCTGAAGCTCTACGCCGACGACGTTCCGCTGTTCTCGCGCTACCAGATCGAGAGCCAGATCGAGCTGGCCCACGAGCGCACGGTGCGCCTGCCCTCGGGCGGCAGCATCGTCATCGATCACGGCGAAGCCCTGACCGCCGTCGACATCAACTCGGCCAAGGCCACGGGCGGCGGCAGCATCGAAGACACCGCGCTCAACACCAACCTGGAAGCTGCGGACGAAATCGCGCGCCAGCTGCGCCTGCGCGATCTGGGCGGTCTGGTCGTGATCGATTTCATCGACATGAACAGCTCCAAGAACCAGAAGGACGTCGAACGCCGCCTGGAAAAGGCCTGCGAAATCGACCGCGCCCGCATCCAGCTGGGCCGCATCTCGCGCTTCGGCCTCATGGAGATGTCGCGCCAGCGCCTGCGCCCGAGCCTGGGCGAGCACACCCAGATCGCCTGCCCGCGCTGCGAAGGCCGCGGCCAGATCCGCAGCGTGGAATCGCTGTCGCTGTCGATCCTGCGCCTGATCGAAGAAGAGGCGATGAAGGACCGCACGGGCCGCGTCATCGCCCAGGTGCCGGTCGACGTCGGCACCTTCCTGCTCAACGAGAAGCGCGCCGTAGTGCGTGAGATCGAAGCCCGTTGCCGCGTGTCGATCGCCCTGGTGCCGAATGCCTCGCTGCACTCGCCGCACTTCGAGATCAAGCGCGTCCGCGCCGATCACCTGCAGCAGGACAACAACTCGGCCTCCAGCCACATGCTGGCGACCAACTTCGAGGCCAAGGCGCTCGAGGACACCGCCGCAACGCGTGCTCCGGTGCGCGCAGCCGAAGCCGCAGTCAAGCAGATCGTGCCGTCGGCCCCGGCTCCGGTTGCGCCGACGCCCGCCCCGGTGGCCGCAGCGGCGCCGGTCGTCCTGCAGCCCGTCGTCACTGCCTCCGGCGATTCGTTCTGGAGCAAGCTGCTGCGCATGCTCGGCTTCGGCGGCTCCGCCGAGAAGACCACCGAGGTCGTGCCGGTCAAGCCGGCTCGCGATGGCCGCCAGAACGGCCGTCGCGACGATCGCCGTGGCAGCAACAACAATCAGCAGCGCCGCGACGGCCGCGATCAGAATCGCGACGGCAATCGTGATTCGCGTGGCGATGCCCGTCGCGACGGCGGCAATGGCAATAACCGCCCGAACAACGGTTCGCAGCAGCAGAAGCCGCAGCAACAGCAGCCCAAGCGCGATGACCGGGGTCCGCGCCCGCAGCAGCCGCAGCAGCAGCGCCCAGCCGCAGAGGGCGCGCCGACGCCGGTCCAGCCCACGCAGCAGCCGCGCCAGCAGCAGCCACAGTCCCAGGGCGCCGGCCCTCAGCAGCCGCGTGTCGGAGACGAGGAGCGCAGCGGACGCAGCCGCCGCGGTCGCCGTGGCCGCAATCGCGGTGACCGCCGTCCGCAGGATGGCGAAGAGAACGATCAGAATTCCGACATCAGCCGCGATTCGCTGCCCGCCGACCTCGCCGCCGCCCTGACACCGGCCGTTGCCGTCGCGGCCGTGACGGTGACCATCGGCGAACAAACCATGCCAGTCGACGCGCCGCTGCCCACGCCGATGGAGCCGCCGGCCGGTGACGCGGTGCCGAGCGTCCATACCGCTGATTCGGCTGCGGGCGAACTTGGGCTTGCCGCCGGCCTGCCGCCGGCTGCCGAAGAAACGCCCACCGCGGCAACCGCGACGGCGTTCGCGCCGTCGGCCGTGCGCTACGATCGGGTCGAATCGCGATTCCCGGTCATCGACCTACCGCCTGACGATGGCGCCGAAACCGAGACGCTACCGGTCGTTGCCCCGCAGACGGCGGAGCCCGTGGCCGATGCCGCCGTGGAGATGGAGCCGCTCGCTGCAGCCCCTGCCGAACCGGCAATCGAAGCGCAGGCCCAGGCCGAACTGCCGCCGGCCGAAGCGCCCGCCGAGATCCCTGCGGAAGTGCCAGCCGCCGAAACGCAGGTCGAGGTCGTTGATGCACCGCCTCCCGAGGTGAGCGTCGTCGAATCGACCGACATCGAAGTCACGCCCGACACCGCGCCGGTCATCGAAGCCAGTCCCGATCCGGAGGCTCCCGAAGTCACGCCCGAGGCCGTGATCGATGCGCTGGTCGAGCCGATCGAACAAGCCGAAACGCATGACGATCAGGCCCAGCCAGCCGCTTCGGTATCGTCGAGCTTCGAACAGGTCGAGACGCAGCCGGTCGAACCGGCGATCGTCCCCGAGGCGCCCGTGGAAGCCCCCGAAGCGCTTGCGGCCGAAGTGCAGCCCGAAACGATCGAGACTGCACCCGCATCGGAACCGGGACCCACGCCGGCGATCGTGGCCGAACCCGCCAAGCCGGCGGCTCCGCGCTTCATCCAGATCGAGACGCAGAAGGGCGACCCCTTCGGCGCGACCGGCGAGGACAAGAAGACGAGCTGAGGCGCTGACCTCGGTCACCAAGAAAAACGGCGCCCTCGTGGCGCCGTTTTTCTTTGATGGTTCTGCCTGCAGGCGGTACGGGTCGCCCACTCCAGCGATACCGGGGCATCGCTGGCGAAGCCCTTGAAGGCCCAGCCCTTCTCAGCGCCGTGCGATGGTGGCGATCACGAATGCCAGATCGTCTTCGGTATCGACGCCGCGCGGTGGCGGATCGTCGGTGTAACCCAGTTTGATGCGCATGCCGTGCGACATCGCGCGCAACTGCTCCAGCGCCTCGCAGTCTTCCAGCGGCGCTGGCGGCAAGGCGCTGAACTCGGCCAGGCGACCCGCGCGGTAGGCATACAGGCCGATATGACGATAGGCCAGGCCTTCGGGCAGCACGGGCTTGTCGCGCGTGGCGCCGTCGCGACGCCACGGAATCGGTGCGCGCGAGAAATACAGGGCATAACCGCGACGATCGGTCACGACCTTGACCACATTGGGATTGAGCCACTCGTCCACCGCATGCAGCGGATGCGCGAGCGTGGCGATGTCGGCGGCCGGATCCTCGGCCAGCAGCATCGCGGCCTGGCGCAGCAAGGCCGGCGGCATCAGCGGTTCGTCGCCCTGCAGATTGACCACCACCGTATCGTCGGCCCAGCCCTCGGCCCGCGCGACTTCGTTGACGCGGTCGGTGCCGGAATTGTGCCTGGCCGAGGTCAGTCGCACTTCGGCGCCGAAGGCCCGCGCCGTCGCCGCCACGCTCTCGTCGTCGGTGGCGATGATGACCTGCTCCGCGCCGCTGGCCAGCGCCGCCGTCCACACGCGCTCGATCACCGTCTTGCCGAGCACGTCACGCAGCACCTTGCCGGGCAGACGCGTGGACCCGAGTCGTGCGGGAATCACCACCTTGAACTTGAGCGGCGGCTTCTTCTCCGACAGGCTCATGTGCCCACCTCTTCGTCGGCCAGCGGGCGTGCCTCTTCCTCGAGCATGACCGGGATGCCATCACGAACCGGATAGGCCAGGCGCGAAGCCTTGCACCAGAGTTCCTGTTGCTCCGGATGCCACGTCAGCGGCCCCTTGGAAACCGGGCAGACCAGGATGTCGAGCAGTCGTTTGTCCATGCGCAGATCGATGTCGGAAATGGGCCGTGGCCTTATTGGGGCCGCAGCAGCCTGAGGCAGGATTGTCGCATACGCTCGCTGTCGGCTTCCGACAACCGAGCTTCAACGGGCCGCGACCAGAGCCGATCGTCTGCGAACGCACGACATTTGACCGCGTCTTTCTCGGTCATGATCACCGGCAGCCCATCACCGAAGGCGAGATCGTCCGGACGATAGCGGTGATGATCGCCGAAGGCATGACGATGCAGGCTCAGGCCTTCCGCCTCCAGGCTCGTGAAGAAACGCTCGGGATTGCCGATGCCGGCCACCGCATGCACCTGCGAAAAATCGCTGAGCGGCCGCGTCTGCTCCGTCAGCAAGGAAAACGCGGGTCCACCCGTCAGGCTGAAATGCAGTGTCGGCGACGGTGACTCGAAACGGCCGTCGTTGACCACCACCCAGTCGACTTCGAGCAAACGACGCGATGACTCGCGTAGCGGACCGGCCGGCAGCAGCTGTCGATTGCCCAGGCCCCGCGCGCCGTCGACGACGCAGATCTCCATGTCGCGAGGCAGCCGATAGTGTTGCAGCCCATCGTCGGTCACGATCACGTCGACGGCGTCCTCCTCGGCCAACAGCCGCGCGGCGGCGACGCGATCGGGCGCTACGGCGACGGGCGCGCCGGTTCGCAGTGCAATCAGCAGGGGCTCGTCGCCGCACAGCGCCGGATCGGTTCCGCCATCCACGCGCAACGGGTAGACCGGCGACCTGCCGCCGTAGCCGCGCGAGATGACGCCGGGCCTGAAACCCCATTGCTGCAGGCGCTGCACGAGCCAGATCACGAACGGTGTCTTGCCGGTGCCACCGACGCTGATATTGCCGACGACGATGATCGGGCACGGCATCAACGGGCGATGACGCGACAACCGTCGTCGCCGTGATTCGGCGACGACGCCATAAAGTGCCGCCAGCGCGCGCAAGCCCCAGCCGGGCACCTGTTCGCCGTACCAGCGCCGCTCCAGCCAGGCTTTCACGGCACCGGTCTCATGCGAACGCGGACGACTCCCGGAACTGCATGCGATGCAGTGCGGCGTAAAGGCCGTCGTGTGCGAGCAGTTCCTCGTGGCGGCCCTGTTCCTCGATCAAGCCATCCTGCATCACCACGATGCGATCGGCGTTCTGCACCGTTGACAGACGATGCGCGATCACCAGCGTGGTACGGCCGACGACGAGACGCTCGAGCGCGGCCTGGATCAGCCGTTCGGATTCGGTATCGAGCGCCGAAGTGGCCTCGTCCAGAATCAGGATCGGCGCGTTCTTGAGCAGTGCGCGCGCGATCGCCAGCCGCTGGCGCTGGCCACCCGACAGGTTCACGCCGTTCTGGCCCAGCTGCGTGCGCAGGCCGTCGGGCAATTTGTCGATGAATTCCCAGGCATTCGCGGCCTTGGCGGCCTCGA
>JALRLM010000080.1 GCA_023254435.1 Hydrocarboniphaga sp. | reverse complement strand
CGGAGTGATCGCGATGAAGCTCATCGACGAGGAAGTTCGCGCCGTTTCGGGCCCTCCGCTGCCCGACCGCGATGCGCTCGAAGCGCTCGTGCACGGCTGGCATGGCGACGCCTTCGCACTGCTGGGACCGCGCCGCATCGGCGCCAGCACGGCCGTCTACACGCTACAGCCCGGCGCCGAGGCGGTGCAGGCGATTTCGCAGGCCAGCGGCGAGGTGCTGGTCGATCTGCGACCGCGCCACCCGGCCGGCTTTTTCGCCGGCGAGTACGCGGGCGACGAGCCCTACCGTCTCAAGATCGTCTGGCCCGGCGAGATCGAGCAGGTCATCGAGGACGCCTACGCCTTCGGCCCGCTGCTGTCCGAGCACGATCTCGATCTGCTGGCCGAAGGCCGGCACCCGCACTATGCCGACACGCTGGGCTCGCACGTCACCACGATCGACGGCGTGCCCGGCACGCGCTTCGCCGTGTGGGCGCCCAACGCGCGGCGCGTTTCGGTGATCGGCGATTTCAACAGCTGGGACGGCCGTCGCCACCCGATGCGCATGCGCCATCGCGCCGGCGTCTGGGAGCTGTTCATTCCCGGCATCGAGGCCGGCACGGTCTACAAGTACGAAGTGCTGACGGCGCGCGGCTTTCGCATCGAGAAAGCCGATCCGGTGGCGCGCGCCACCGAGCGCCCACCCTCGACCGCCTCGGTGGTGCCCGATCCACGCCCGTTGCACTGGAGCGACGAGCCGTGGATGCGCGATCGCGCCGCACGCCAGACCGCTCAGGCCCCGATGTCGATCTACGAAGTGCACACCGGCTCGTGGTTGCGGGTGATGGAGGACGGCGGTCGCTCGCTGTCCTGGGACGAGCTGGCCGAGCGCCTGGTGCCCTACGTCGCCGCGCTGGGCTTCACGCATGTGGAGCTCATGCCGATCGCCGAGCATCCGTTCTACGGCTCCTGGGGCTATCAGCCGCTGAGCCTGTTCGCGCCCACGGCGCGGCATGGCCGCCCCGAGGACTTCGCGCGCTTCGTCGATCGCTGCCATGCGGCCGGCATCGGCGTGATCGTCGACTGGGTGCCCGCGCACTTTCCCACCGACGGCCACGGCATGGCGCGCTTCGACGGTAGCGCCTGCTACGAGCATGAGAACCCCTTCGAAGGCTTTCACAAGGACTGGAACACCTACATCTACAACCTCGGCCGCAACGAGGTGCGCAACTTCCTGCTCGGCAGCGCCATCGAGTGGGTGGAGCGCTATCACGTCGATGGCCTGCGCGTCGATGCAGTGGCGTCGATGCTGTATCGCGACTATTCGCGGCAGGCCGGCGAATGGATACCGAACCGGCATGGCGGCCGCGAGAACCTGGAGTCCATCTCGTTCCTGCGCGAGATGAACGAACTGGTGCACGCGCGCTGCCCCGGCGTCGTCACGCTGGCCGAGGAATCCACGGCCTGGCCGCAGGTTTCGGGCGCCGTCGCCGACGGCGGCCTGGGCTTCGACTACAAGTGGAACATGGGCTGGATGCACGACACCCTGCACTATCTGTCGCGCGATCCTGTCTATCGCCGCTGGGATCACGACGCGATGACCTTCGGCCTCATGTACGCGTTCTCCGAGCGCTTCGTGCTGCCGCTGTCGCATGACGAAGTCGTCTACGGCAAGGGTTCGCTGATCAACAAGATGCCCGGCGACGCCTGGCAGCAGTTCGCCAACCTGCGCGCCTACTACGGCTTCATGTGGGCACATCCCGGCAAGAAGCTGCTGTTCATGGGCGGCGAACTCGCGCAGCGTCGCGAATGGAATCACGACGGCTCGCTGGACTGGGACCTGATCGATCATCCACAGCATCGCGGCGTGCAGAACCTCGTGCGCGACCTCAATGCGCTGTACGCGCAGCACGGCGCGCTGCACAGTCAGGACGCGAATCCCGAGGGTTTCTCGTGGGTGGTGACCGACGACCGCGACAACGGCGTGTTCGCCTTTCTGCGCTGGAGCGCGGACGGCGGCGCGCCGCTGCTGGCGATCAGCAACTTCACGCCGGTGCGGCGCGACGCCTATCGCGTGGGCGTTCCCATCGAGGGACGCTGGCGCGAGCGGCTCAACACCGACGCCGCCGACTACGCGGGTTCCAATGCCGGCAACGGCGGCGAAGTGCAGTCGCAGAGCGAGCCCGCCCATGGCCACGCGCAGTCGCTGCAGCTGACGCTGCCGCCGCTGGCGACGCTGTGGCTGATGCCGGACTAGAGTCCTCAGCCGCGCGCGGGCTGGCGCAGCAGAAAAGCCTCGATCTCGTCGATGCGCAGCTGAGCGTCGCGATAGCCGATGTGGATCAGCTCGTTGGTGAAGGCCGAGTCGAACAGCAGATAGCTCATCAGGTCGGCGCTCTGCGCGTCGGGCGTGCCGAGGCCGTCCATGACGTAGCGGATGCTGCGCGGCATGCGATGCGCGAGCGTCTTGGCGACCACGGCCAGGTCCTCCGACGGCGTGATGCTGAGCGCGTCGACTACGCGCA
>JALRLM010000035.1 GCA_023254435.1 Hydrocarboniphaga sp. | reverse complement strand
CTGCTGCTGCTGCTGCTGCTGCTGCTGCTGCTGCTGCTGCTGCTGCTGCTGCTGCGATTGGCGGGCGATTGCTGTTGAGGGACTGTTCCAGCGATGTCCCGCGGTTGTCCCAGCGATGTCCCAATCACAGAGCAAGCTGTGATGTTGGGATTTAATTAGTTGATTTTACGCAGGATTTTGGTCGGGGCGACAGGATTTGAACCTGCGACCTCTTGCTCCCGAAGCAAGCGCTCTACCAAGCTGAGCTACGCCCCGAACTTCGATCTTTCAGCTGGCCCGTGTGAGGGCGAACTGCGCCAGATCGAGCAGCGTTTTTTTGTATGACGAATCGGGAAGATCGTCTAGCGCTGCTGCCGCTGATTGCGAGTAGCCCTCAGCAAGCGCGCGAGTGTACGGGATTGCTTGGGTGGCTTCAACGATTTTTAGTACTTCACCCAGCAATTCGACGCGCCCACCCGTGAGTGCCGAGCGCACCAGCGCCGCCTGCTCGGCGGAACCCGCTTTCATGGCATGAATCAGCGGCAGGGTTGGCTTGCCTTCGGCCAGATCGTTGCCCACGGCTTTGCCGCTGACTTCGGGGTCGGCGGTGTAGTCGAGCACGTCGTCGATGAGCTGAAAGGCCATGCCCAGGGCGTGGCCGTAGCGGCCCAGGGCCTCGACCTGCTCCGGCACGGCTTCGGCGCAGATGGCGCCTACCTTGCAGGCGGCGCGGAACAGCACGGCGGTCTTGAGTTCGATCACGCGCAGATAGCGCGCCTGGTCGACGTCGGGATCGCCGGCATTGATCAGCTGTAGCACCTCGCCCTCGGCGATGGCGTTGGTGGTGTCGGCCATCAGCCGCATGATCGACATGCGGCCCGACTCCACCATCATCTGAAAGCTGCGCGAGTAGAGGAAGTCGCCCGACAGCACGGCAGCGGAATTGCCCCACTCGGCATTGGCGGTCTTGCGGCCGCGACGCAGGTCGGAATGATCGACCACGTCATCGTGCAGCAGCGTCGAGGTGTGGATGAATTCGATGACCGCGGCCTGCAGCAGGGGATCGGCCGTCTGGCAGCCCAGGGCTCGGGCCGCCAGGATCAGCACGGCCGGGCGCAGGCGCTTGCCGCCGGCGGACACGATGTAGCCGCCGATCTCGTTGATCAGGACGACGTCCGATGCGAGGCGGGCACGAATGATCCCGTCCATGCCGCGCATGTCGTCGGCGATGGGGGCGAGTAGGGCTTTGAGATCCATGAATGGGGCAAGAATAGCATTCAGGCCCGCTCGCCTGCCGCTTTACGTGTTTGCAGGCCGACAAGCCGGCGTCGATGCCGCAGTGGAGTCGTGTCGTCGCTCCTATATATATAGTGTGCGGCCGGCTGGGTCCTGGCCGCCGGCCGAAGGGCGCGCGACCGTTGGGCGGGCGCCCGGATTCCGTGTGACAAAAGCATTGACGATCGCGGGGGCGATCTCTAGAATCCCGCCTCCCTACGGCAGCCCTCGACTCTTGCAGGCTGCCATCGCTCGGAACGTCTTTTGGAGCAGCCGATGTACGCCGTCATCAAGACCGGAGGCAAGCAGTATCGCGTTGCCGCTGGCGAACAGCTCAAAGTGGAAAGCCTGGTTGCCGAAGTCGGTGCGACCATCTCCTTCGAACAGGTTCTCCTGGTCGGCGAAGGCGAAAGCGTCAAGGTTGGCGCTCCGTTCGTTGCCGGTGGCGTCGTGACCGCCGAAGTGGTCCGCCACGGCCGCGGCGACAAGATCCGCATCATCAAGCACCGCCGCCGCAAGCACTACCACAAGGAACAGGGCCATCGCCAGAACTTCACGGAAGTGAAGATCACCGGCATCTCGGCCTAAGTCCAAGACACCCTGACGATTAAAGATTTCGGAGCACAGTCATGGCACACAAAAAAGCAGGCGGTAGTACCCGCAACGGTCGCGATTCCAAGTCCAAGCGCCTTGGCGTCAAGCTGTTTGGTGGCCAGGTCGTCACGGCCGGCAACATCATCATTCGCCAGCGCGGCACGCAGTACCACGCCGGCGTCGGCGTCGGCATCGGCAAGGATCACACGATCTTCGCCAAGGTCGATGGCAAGGTCGCCTTCGTTTCGCGCGGCCCGAAGAATCGCACCTTCGTGGACGTCGTCGCGGCCTAAAGCCGCACGGTCCGCAAGGTGCAAAGAGCCCCGTCTCGACGGGGCTTTTTTGTGCTCGGAGTATTGCAATGAAATTCGTCGACGAAGCGCTCATCGAGGTTTACGCGGGTGACGGTGGCAATGGCTGCGTGAGCTTTCGGCGCGAGCGCGCGATTCCGTTCGGAGGACCGGACGGTGGTGACGGCGGCGACGGCGGCAGCGTGTTCGCCGTGGCCGATCCCAACCTGAACTCGCTCGCCGACTTCCGCTTCACGCGCGTATTCCGAGCGCAGCGCGGCGAGAACGGCCAGACCTCGGAGTGCACCGGTCACGGTGGCGCCGATCTCGAGATTCCCATGCCGCTCGGCACGCTGATCTACGACACCTCGACCGAGGAGCTGATCGGCGAGCTGACGCGTCGCGGCGGGCGCATCAAGATCGCGCAGGGCGGCTTCCATGGCCTGGGCAACCGGCGCTTCAAGTCCAGCACCAACCGGGCGCCGCGCAAGGCCACGCCGGGCTCGCCGGGCGAGCAGCGCGAACTGCGCCTGGAGCTGTCGCTGATGGCCGACGTGGGCCTGCTGGGCATGCCCAACGCCGGCAAGTCCACGTTGCTGTCGTCGGTGTCGGCCGCGCGCCCCAAGATCGCGGACTATCCGTTCACCACGCTGTATCCGCAGCCGGGCGTGGTCGCCGTGGGCGAGCATCGCTCCTTCGTGATGGTGGACGTGCCGGGGCTCATCGAAGGCGCCGCCGATGGCGCCGGTCTGGGCATTCGCTTTCTCAAGCATCTGCAGCGCACGCGCCTGCTGCTGCACATGGTCGACGTGCTGCCGCCCGGCGGCGGCGACATTGCCGAGAACATTCGCATCATCAACAGCGAGCTGACCGAATTCAGCGCCGACATGGCCGATCGCGAGCAGTGGCTGTGCTTCAACAAGATCGACGTGCTGCCGCCCGAGGAGCGTCAGGAGCTCATTGACAAGACTCTGGCCGAACTCGACTGGCAGGGGCGCTGGTTCGCCATTTCGGCGGCCACGCGCGAAGGCTGCGACGTGCTGGCGCGCGAGGCCATGGCCTGGGTCGAGGCGCATGCGCCGCCGCCGGACGAAGACTTCGAGGACGAGCACGCCGACGACGAGGCATCACCGGCTCCGCACGACGACGGCGAATCCCGCGATGACGACGACGCGCCCTGAGCTGCACATGGACCGGCAGACGCTGACGCGCGCGCGGCGCTGGGTCATCAAGATCGGCAGCTCGCTGGTCACCGCCAAGGGCCAGGGACTCGATCACCAGGCCATCGCCGACTGGTGCGCACAGATCGCCGCGCTGCGCGCCGAAGGCCGCCAGATCGTGCTGGTGTCCTCGGGTGCTGTGGCCGAGGGCATGGCGCGCCTGGGGCTCAAGAAGCGCCCGAGCCTGCTGCACGAGCTGCAGGCGACGGCCGCCGTCGGACAGATGGGCCTGGTCCGGGCCTGGGAGCTGGGTTTCGAAAAGCATGGCCTGCGTGCTGCGCAGATTCTGCTCACGCACGAGGACGTGGCCGATCGCGGCCGCTATCTCAACTCGCGCAGCACGCTGACCACGCTGCTGGAGTTCGGCGTGGTGCCCGTGGTCAACGAGAACGACACCGTCTCCACCGACGAAATCCGCCTCGGCGACAACGACACGCTGGGCGCGATGACGGCCAATCTCATCGAGGCCGACCTGCTGGTGATCCTCACCGACCAGGACGGCCTGTTCGACTCCGATCCGCGCAACAATCCGGACGCGAAGCTGGTTTCCGAGGCGTCGCTGGCCGAGCCGCAGCTGGCCGCCATGGCAGGCGACAGCAAGGGCGTGCTCGGTCGTGGCGGCATGCGCACCAAGCTGTCGGCCGCGCACATCGCGGCGCGCAGCGGCGCGGCGACGGTGATCGCGCACGGTCGAGCGCCCGAGGCGCTGCTGCAGATCGCGCGCGGCCAGG
>JALRLM010000020.1 GCA_023254435.1 Hydrocarboniphaga sp. | reverse complement strand
TGGCGGTGCCGATGGCGCCTCTGGACGTCGTCGAGGCCGACGGCCTGCGCATCCAGCGCCGCCTCGGCGTGCTGCCGCGCTACAGCCTCAGCGGCGGCGCGGCGCTCATCGACGCGCTGGCCGCGCGCTGGGCGGCGCACGCCGCCGATGCTGCGGCCTGGACACTGGCGCAGGTTCGCGCCGGCGAGCCCGTGGTGCTGCCGGAGACGCAGGATCATTTCGTCGCCCAGATGGCCAACCTCGACCTGCTCGGCGGCATCAGCTTCGACAAGGGCTGCTACACGGGCCAGGAGATCGTCGCGCGCCTGCACTACCTGGGGCAGCTCAAGCGCCGCATGTTCCTGTGCGAGGGCCTGGGCCTGCCACCCGAACCCGGCAGCGACGTGCACGTGCAAGGGCAGGATCAGGCGGTGGGCGAAGTGGTGCAGTCGGCGGCCGACGGCAACGGCGGTTTCGCCGCCAGCGTCGTGCTGCAGCTGAGCCAGGCCGAAGCCGAGGCCCTGCGCGTGGGCGACACCGCGCTGGGCAGGCCCCGGACCTACGCCGCCGCCTGAGCCTTCGCCGGCCGCGATTGGTCGGACCTTACTCGCCGCAGCAGGCGGCAAGGCTAGACTGAGCGGCTGGATGTCGCCTTCCCACGGCGCTGGCCTCGCGCCGCGTTCTGCCCTCACCCGCCTTCCCGACCTTGTCCGTTTTCTCCACCCTGCTGATCGTTGCGCCGGTCTTCGCCCTGATCTTCGCCGGCTGGCTGGTGCGCCGCCTGGGCGTGCTGGGGCCGCAGGCGACGACCGAGATCAACCGCTTCGTCGTCTATCTGGCGCTGCCGGCGCTGCTGTTCGACATCGTGGCCCACGTCAGCTGGGCCGAAATCTGGCAGCCAGGCTTCATCGCCGCCTTCGGACTCGGCGCCGCGCTGGTCTTCGCGCTGACCTGTGCGCTGGGCCGCCGTGCCCGGCGGCCGCTGGCCGACGCCGCCATCGACGGGCTCAACGCGGCCTACGCCAACACCGGCTTCATCGGCTTTCCGCTGGTGCTCGTGGCGCTGGGTCGCGAGGCGCTGGCACCGACGCTGATCGCGTCCATCATCACCGTCTGCGCGATCTTCGCGGTGGCCATCGTGTTGATCGAGATCGACCTGCAGACCGAAAGCAGCCGCGGCCGGCTCGCCCTCAAGGTCGGCAAGTCGCTGGCGCGCAATCCGCTGCTGGTGTCGCCCTTGCTCGGCGCGGTTTTTCCGCTGTCCGGCGTCGCCGTGCCGCACAGCGTCGACAGCTTCCTGAAGCTGCTCGGCGGCGCGGCCTCGCCTTGCGCGCTGGTAGCGCTGGGCCTGTTCCTGGCGGCCGAGCGCAAGCCGTCCACCGCAGCGGCCGGCAAGGGCCACGCCGCGGTGCTGGTGACGCTCAAACTGCTGCTGCAACCGCTGCTGACCTGGCTGCTGGCGCGCTTCGTATTCGGCCTGCCGGCTGCGCTCACGCACGCCGCCGTGCTGCTGGCGGCACTGCCGACCGGCACCGGCCCTTTCATGCTGGCCGAGCTCTATCGCCGGCCGGCGCAGGTCACTTCGCGTGTGATTCTGGTGTCGACGCTGCTGTCGCTGCTGACGGTGTCGGGCTACCTGATGCTGGTGGGCTGAGCGCCCGCCCTCAGGGGCGAATCACCCAGGTCTGCGGGTAGCCGGCCGACTTGAGCTGCGTGGCCATGTCGCTGGCCTCGTCGCGACTGGCCAGGCCCTGCACCTGCACGCGATACCAGGTCTTGCCCTTCACGTCGGCCGCCGCCACCGAGCCCGGGAATCCGGCCTTGATCACCTTGCGCAGTTCCTGATCGGCGCTGGCGCGATCAGGGAACGAGGCGATGTTGAGCGTCCAGGCGCCGCCCGCCGTTGGCCGGGGCGCCGGTGCGGATGGCTTGCCCGGGGTTTCGCGCGGGGCCTCGACCTGTGGCCTGACGACGGCCGGCCGGGGCGGCTCCACGATCGCCACCTGCGCGGACGGCGGCGGCAGCGTGACGGGCGACGGCCGCGGCGACGGATCGAGCTTGGGCTCGGCCGGCGCCGGCACGCTGGCGGCCGCAGGGGTTTGCGACTTCGTGGCATCGACGGCGACGGACGAGGAAGCCGTCGTGGCCGCGGGCGAGGTTCGCGGCGCTTCGGCCACGACCGCTGCCGGCGCCGAGGGCTTGGGCGATGCCGACACGGCCGGCGTCGTCGCCGTCGGTGCGGGCGCGGCCGGAGCCTGCGCCAGCGCACCAAGCGCGCGCGTCTGCCGCACGGCGATCCACGCGTCCATGTCCACGGGCTGCATCGCACCGGGCACGGCCGGCGCGCCGGCCCCAGGGCTGGCGACGTTCCAGCAGTTGTCGGCCTCGAGCATGGTCGGCTCGCTGCGCCCCGAACCGACGATGGCGGCCTGCCCTTCGGCCGAGCAGAACACGCGGCGCTCGCCGCTGCGCTGGAAGAAATACTCGCCCGTGGTCAACGCGGCGCTGTCGCCGTCCAGGTAGACGAACAGCGGCCAGTTGATGTCCAGGGGCGGCTGCTTCCAGATCACGCGCAGATAGCCCTGCTGCAGCCGCACCACGGTGCGCAGGTCGTCCGCGTAGGTGGCGAACGGCACGCGCATGACCTGGATTTCGGAATTGGGGCCCAGCTCCAGCAGGCCGTGACGGCCCAGGCGCAGGGCGACGCGCGCATCGCGCGACAGCGTCAGCACGTCGTCGGCCTGCAGGGCCTGCCCGCTCGCCGCGGCCTGCGACTTGTTGCCGCGCTTGATCTCGGCCTTGCCCTGGATCTCGTCGAGCTTGAGCAACTGCGCCGAAGCCGTCGATGCGGTGCTGGCGAGAAAGACGGCGAGGCAAAGTCGAACGGCGCTGGATTTCATGCGCGAGGCGGATGGCAGAGTCGGATCACAGTGTAGAACGTGCAGGAAGCGCTCAGCCCAGCAGTTCGTCGAAAGGCCGGCCGGCTGCGATGGCCTTGCCCTGCACCCAGTCGACGCCGAGATCGGCCAGCACGTGCAGCGTCTGATAGTCCTCGACGTGCTCGGCGATCGTGCGCAGGCCCATGTCGTGGCCCAGGCGGTTGATCGCCTCGACCACGCTGCGGTCCACGGCACTGCTCTGCATCGCGCGCACGAAGCTGCCGTCGATCTTCACGAACTGTACGGGCAGCGTCTTCAGGTACGAGAACGAGGCCATGCCGACGCCGAAATCGTCGAGCGCGAACCGGCAGCCCAGCGCCGACAGATGCTCGATGAAACCCACGGCCTCGGCCAGATGCGAGATCGCCGCGGTCTCGGTGATCTCGAAGCAGATGCGCTCGGGCGCCACGCCGGTGCGCTCGATGCAGCCGACGACGAAGCGAAGGAACTGTTCGTCGGACAGCGACATGCCCGAGACGTTGAGCGCGTAGATGACGCCATCGGCCGGCAAGCGCGCAATGCCTTCGAAGGCATGCGACACCACCCAGCGATCGAGCGCGCTCATCAGGTAATAGCGTTCGGCCGCGGCGATGAAGGTGGCCGGCTGCACCATCGCACCATCGTCGTTGCGCATACGCAGCAGCAGCTCGCGATAGCGCACCTGCCCGGGCATGCCGGTGGACACCACGTCCTCGTAGAACAGCAGGAAGCGATCCTCGTCGAGCGCCTTGCCGATGCGCCCGACCATGGTCATTTCGGCATGGCGAGCGCGCAGCGCGGAGTCGCCGCGCAGCACCCAGCGCGCGCGATCGCGGCCGGCGTCCTTGGCCGCGAAGCAGGCCGCGTCGGCATCGGCGAACACGCGTTCGACGCTCTCGGTTTCGGGGCCGATTTCGGCGATGCCGACGCTGATGGTGATCAGATGACCCTGCCCGGCCCAGTGGAAGCGGAACAGCCGCGCAGCCTCGAACAGGGCATCGATGCGGCGCCGCGCCTCGACGGGCCCGACATCGTTGAGCAGCAGGCCGAATTCGTCGCCGCCCAGGCGCGCTACCGCGTCCTCGGTCGCCAGCCGCGAACGGAACAGGCCCGACAGCCGACGCAGCAGCTCGTCGCCCGCGAAATGGCCCAGCGTGTCGTTGATGACCTTGAACTGGTCGATGTCGATGCAGGCCAGCCAGTGCCGCGAATGCTCGCGCTGCGCGCGCTCGAGCGCCGCCGACAGCTCGCGCTGGAACTCGTTGCGATTGAGCAGGCCGGTCAGCGGATCGTGCGAGCTGCGGTAGTCCAGCTCGTGCGCGAGCAGGCTCTGCCCGGTGACGTCCTGCAGCATCAGCAGCGCGCCGACGACCGCGTGATTCTCGATCAGGGCCGCGCAGACGAAGCGCACGCGCAGGCGCCGGCCATCGCGGCTCAGCAGTTGCCAGTCGCCGCGCAAAGGACCTGCTCCGCGCAGGCAGGCCCGCACGGGGCTGGCCACCGGATCGACACCCGAGCCGATGCCGACGAGCTTGAGCACGTCCTCGTGCGCGCGGCCCAGGGCTTCGTCGCGCGACCAGCCGGTGAGCCGCTCGGCGCTCGGGCTCAGCAGGCTGATGCGGCCCAGCGTGTCGGTGGCGATGACGCCGTCGCTGGTCAGCTCCAGCCCGGTGCGCAGCAGGGTCAGCGCCTCGATGCCGCTGGCGCCGGCCTCCCCACCCGACTTGATGCGCCATTCCAGCACCAGCAGCGCGCCCTCGGCAGTCTGCCAGCGGCTCAGCGAGACGCGCGCCGGCAACAGGCGTCCGCTCGGCAAGGCGAGCGGCTGGTGGCGCTCCAGGCGATTGGATTCGCCCAGCGCGCGCAGCAGGCGTAGCCAGCTGGCCTCGGACATCAGCACCGCCACGTCGCGGCCGATCCAGTC
>JALRLM010000007.1 GCA_023254435.1 Hydrocarboniphaga sp. | reverse complement strand
ATCAGCGACAGGATCACCGCCGGTGCGTGGCTCTTGGGCACTTCCTGGAAGGCCTGAGCGCCGATCAGCATGCCGATGTAGAGCAGGATCGGTGAGATGGCCACGATGGGAATCAGCGCCATCATCAGCGCCAGGATGCCGAACCACGACAGCACGAGCACCATCACGCCGGTAGCCGCCGAATAGCCGATGCGACCGCCGATGGCTTTCCAGCCCGGATGGCCGATGTAGACCGCATTGATGAAGGGATTGCCGAGCAGGCAGCCGATCAGGCTCACCACGCCGTCGGCGGTCAGCACGCGCGTGGTCGGATAGTGATCGCCGCCGGCTTCGGCCGACTCGACGTTGTCGAGCGCCTCGACCAGATCGTAGATGCCGAACGGAATCGCGGTGACCAGGATCACGCCCAGGTATTCGAAGCCACCGAACACGTGGCCGACCACGGGCAGCGGAAAGCTGAAGCCGAAAGTGGCCAGCGAATCGCCGAGCCTGGCCACGCTCATGCCGCCGAACTCGAAGCCCAGCGCCAGTCCGCCCCAGGCGATGGCCGAGCCCACCGCAATCGCCACGAGCCCGGCCGGAATGCCCTTGAAATAGCGCACGCCGCCGAACCAGCTCGCCAGCAGGATCGCGAAGCAGACGATGCCGATGACCGGATCCATGTACATGTCCAGCGCCGGCCGCAGCGAGATGAAGGCGATCGACACGCCGGCCAGCGCACCGAGCAGCGCGGCACGCGGCGTGATCTTCTTGATCCACGGCGCGACGAAGCCACCCACCATGAGCACGAAGCTCTGCACGAAGACCCAGGTCAGCCCGGCTTCCCAGCCCTTGATCGGATCGCCGGCGGCCGCTGCGATCGGCATCATGATCACGAACACCACGACGAACATGTGCGGCACGCTGATGCCCGAAGGCAGCGCGCAGACATCGCTGCGGCCGGTCTTCTGCGCCAGCTTGTAGGCGAGATACGCGTAGTAGACCGTCGACAGGAACAGCATCAGACCCGTCGCCGGCAGGATGCGGCCGAAGATCAGGTCGTCCGGAAGCTTGAGCACGTAGCGCATCAGCGCCGTGAGCGTGAGCAGGTTGACGAGGATATTGGTGCCGAAACCGAAGAAGGCGTTCCAGTCGCCTGGAACCCAGACCTTGGGCTTGAATGCCGCTGCTGCCGTGTTCATGGACTACTCCCTTGCTTGCCGCTGTGCTCTGTTCTGTTTGCTGCGCCCTTTGAATCGATTTCGCGTTTCGCAAATGGGTTGGCGCATCGCGCGTAAGCCACCGCGCGTCGCACCGCCTGCACCGCGCTTTCGCGACGGCTTGCGCCGTTGCACGGCCAACGCGCCCTAGCGCAGTGCCGCGATCACACTCTGCGCATCCGACACCCAGCCGAAAATGCCGCCCTGCGCCTGGATCATGCGCAGCGCCATGTCGTGAAATTCGGGGAAGTACGAGGCCGCGCAATCGGCCGGTACCAGGCACTCGAAGCCGCGGTCGTTGGCCTCGCGCACGGTGGTGTGCACGCAGACTTCGGTGGTGACGCCGCAGACGATCAGCGTCCTGATGCCGCGGTTCTTGAGGATCAGTTCCAGATCGGTCTGGCAGAAGCTGCCCTTGCCGGGCTTGTCGATCACCGGCTCGCCGGCGCGCGGATACAACTCGGGGATGATGTCGTGGCCGGCCTCGCCGCGAATCAGGATGCGGCCCATGGGGCCGGCATCGCCGATGCGGGTGTCGCCGCCACCACGCGCGAGCTTGCTCGGCGGGGCATCCGACAGATCGGGCCGATGGCCTTCGCGCGTATGCAGCACCAGCAGGCCGGCGCGACGGAAGGCCGCCAGCAGTGCGCCGATCGGCTCGATGGCGCGACGCAGCAGCGAGACGTCGTTGCCGAGCATGGCGCCGAAGCCGCCAGGCTCGATGAAGTCGCGCTGCATGTCGATGATCAGCAGCGCCGTGCTCACGGGCTCGAAAACCAGATCGTAGGGCTGGGCCTGGATCGTTCGGGTCGTCATCGTGCGGCTCCTTGCCGGCGCGGCTGCGCCTGCCAGCTGAAATGCAGTATCCATGCCTGCATGCGTTGTTGTATGCAACAAAGAAATCGAAATTTTTGCAGGACGCTGATTCATGGTGACTTTAAGTCGTGGGCAGCGCGGCGCGAGCCGCCAGCCAGCGCCGCCAGCCGCCGTGATGGCTGATGTCCTCGGCGCCTTCGAGGGCGCCGTGCTCGCAGATGAAGCCGGTTTCGAAGCGTCCGTCGGCCAGTTCCACCTTGCCCAGTCCCAGCGGTGCGCCGATGCCGGCCAGGAACGAGCCCATCTCGGTGCTCGGCAGCTCCCAGACCTCGACTTCGATGGCGCGTCCGGTTTCGGCACGCACCAGCGCGGGGCGCAGTGGCGGACCGCCCGGCAGCGCCAGCAGGCGATAGCGCGGTGCGGTCTGCGTGCGCTGCACCAGGCGGGCATCGCGCGCGGTGAGCTGATGGTTGAGCGCCAGACCCTGCAGATGCGCGCCGCAGACCACCACGCGCAGGCGATCGCCGGGGCGCGCGCCGCTCAGCGCGGGCCGTTGCTGCAGCGCGCCCGCGAGTGCGAGCAGATACTGATCGGTGAAGGCGCGGCCCAGCAGCGTCACGCCCCAGGGCAGGCCGTTGCGCATCGCCGCCGTGGGCACGGCCACGGCGGCGTAGTCGAGCAGGTTGACGAAGTTCGTATAAAGGCCCAGCTCGCTGTTGCGCAGCACCGGTTCGGCCTGGATCTGCGCGATGCTGAAATAGCGCGGCACGGTCGGCATCAGCAGCGTGTCGACGCCGTCGAGCGCGAGGTCGCAGGCCTGCTTGAGCTCGGCCAGGCGCTGCGAAAAGCGCACGCGCTCGACCGCGCTGGCCTGGGCCGACACGCCCAGCACCTCGCGGATCACGGGCAGCACGGCCTCGGGCCGCTGCGCCACGAAGTCGCCGAAGCCGGCCTGGCGCTCGGCCGTGCCGGCCGGCGAATACAGCAGCGAGGCGGCCTCCATGAACGGCGCGAAGTCGATGTCGACGGCCGTTCCGCCCAGGGCCTCGAGCTGGCGCCTGGCCTGTTCGAACAGCTGCGGCGACTCCTCGCAGCCCAGCCATTGCAGCTGTCCGGCACGCGGCAGGCCGAAGCGGAACGGCGCCGGCGCGGCCGCGACGGGCGCGGCATTCCAGGCCGGGTTGCGGCGGCTCCAGGGTTCGGCCGCTTCGTACTGCGCGGTCAGCGCCAGCAACTCGGCGGCTTCGGCCGCCTGGTGCGCGAACAGGCTCACGCAGTCCAGCGAGCGGCAGCAGTCCACCACGCCGGCGATGGAGATCAGGCCGCGCGTGGGCTTGCAGCCCACCAGGCCATTGAGCGCGGCCGGTACTCGGCCCGAGCCTGCGGTGTCGGTGCCCAGCGCGAAGCTGGCCAGGCGCAGGCTCAGCGCCAGCGCCGAACCGGAGCTCGATCCGCCGCTGGGATAGTCCAGATGCCAGGGATTGGGGCAGCCGCCGTAGGGCGAGCGCTGGCCGTTGAGGCCGGTGGCGAACTGGTCGAGGTTGGTCTTGCCGGTCGGGATCGCGCCGAGCTCGATCAGGCGCTGCACCACGCGCGCCGAGCGCTCGGGCCGATAGGCGAAGGCCGGGCAGGCGGCGGTGGTCGGGCTGCCGGCCAGGTCGATGTTGTCCTTGATCGCGAATGGGATGCCGTAGAGCGGCAGCGAGGCCGGATCGCGGTCGTCGAGCGCGGCCAGGAAGGGCTCCAGCGCGGCCTCGTCGAGCAGGTGGATGTAGAGGTGGTAGCGCGGATTCAGCGCGCGGGCGCGCGCCAGCAGTTCGCCCATGAGCTGGCGCGGGCTGAGGCCATCGTCGCGATAGGCGCGGCGCAGCGCGGCCAGCGACAGCTCGCGTCCCCGCAAGGCGTCGGAGTCGTCCATGAAGCCCTCTCTTTGTAGTGCTCCACGTTGTATGCAACAACTGCGCCCACGTTGGCATGCAAGTGCCTACAATGAAGCCCTGTCCCGCTAGCCCCAACGAGCTGTCGATGAGCGCGATCACCCCGGCGCGTGCCGGTTCGGCCCAGGAAATCTATGTTCAGCTCAAGGGGCTGATCATGAATTTCGAGCTCTACCCCGGGTCGCGCGTCACCGAGACCGAGCTGGCGGCGCGCTTCGGCGTCAGCCGCACCCCGGTGCGCGAGGCGCTGCAGCGCCTGCAGCTGGAGGGCTATCTGACGGTGCGGCCCAAGCAGGGCTGCTTCATCCGCGAAATCGACATCGAGGAGATCGACGAGCACTACCAGGTGCGCATCGCCCTGGAGATGTGCGCGGTGGAACTGGCCTGCATGCACATGCCCGACCGCGCGCTCAAGGAGCTGGCGCGGCAATGGGACCCGGCCTACCAGCCCTCGGAGGACCCCGACGTACAGGCCATGGCCGACCTCGACGAGAGCTTTCACATCGCGTTGGCCGAAGGCAGCGGCAACCTGGTGCTGGCCGACTACCTGCAGCGCGTCAATCACAGCATCCACATCATCCGCCGGCTCGACTTCACCGACGACATGCGCGTGGACCTGACCTATATCGAGCACCACGCCATCTGCCAGCACCTGCTCAAGCGCGACGTGGTCGCCGCGCAACAGGCGCTCACGCAGCACATCCGCCGCAGCCAGCAGGCCGCCAAGACCATCACGCTCGAGCAGCTGTCGCGCGCACGTTCGCGTGTGCGCCGCGCCGGCCGTTGAGCTTCCAGGATCCGCCGCCGATGTCGTCGCTGCGCGTGCTGTCGATCATCCCGCCGATGACGCAGCTCAATACTCCGTATCCGTCCACGGCCTATCTCACCGGCTTCCTGCGCTCGCGCGGCATCGATGCGGTGCAGGAGGATCTGGCGCTCGCACTGGTGCTGCAGCTGTTCTCGGCGCCGGGCCTGGAGGCCATGCGCGAGCGCATCGACGACGAGGCCGACGCCAGTGCCGCGGTGGCCAGCTTCGTCGCGCAGTTCGAGCGCTATCACGCCAGCATCGATGCCGTGATCGGCTTTCTGCAGGGCCGCGACTCCACGCTCGCGCATCGCATCGTCGGCCGCCGCTTTCTGCCCGAAGGGCCGCGCTTCTCCTCGCTCGATGCCTATGTCGACGACGAAGGAGAGGACCCGCTGGCCTGGGCCTTCGGCGCGCTGGGCATGCAGGACCGTGCGCGGCACCTGGCCACGCTGTATCTCAACGACATCGCCGACGTGGTGCGCGAAACCGTCGACTCTCGCTTCGAGTTCGTGCGCTACGCCGAATCGCTGGCGCAGAGTCGGGAGAGCTTCGATCCGCTGGCCGATGCGCTGGCCGACGAGCCCAACCTGCTCGACGAGATTCTGCAGGCGCTCACGCACGAGGCCATCGAACGCCATGCGCCGCAGCTGGTGCTGCTGTCGGTGCCGTTTCCGGGCGCGGTCTACGCGGCGTTTCGCATCGCGCAGGCGATCCGCGAGCGCTATCCGCAGATCGCCATTTCGCTCGGCGGCGGCTACGTCAACACCGAGCTGCGCGAACTGGCCGAGCCGCGCGTGTTCGACTACGTGGACTACGTGAGCCTCGATGCCGGCGAGCGGCCGCTGCTGGCGCTGCTCGCGCACCTGCGCGGTGAGCGACCGCGCGAGCAGCTGGTCAGAACCTTCGTTCGCGACGACGACGGCACTGTGCGCTACGTCAACGCCGCCGAGCCCGACGTGCCGTTCAACGAGGTCGGCACCCCGACCTGGGACGGCCTGCCGCTCGACAGCTACCTGTCGCTGCTCGACATGCTCAACCCCATGCACCGGCTGTGGTCCGACGGGCGCTGGAACAAGCTCACGGTCGCGCACGGCTGCTACTGGAAGCAGTGCAGCTTCTGCGACATCAGCCTCGATTACATCTCGCGCTACGAAGCGGCATCGGCCAAGGTGCTGGTGGATCGCATCCAGGCCATCGTCGAGGAGACCGGCCAGACCGGTTTTCACTTTGTCGACGAGGCCGCGCCGCCCAAGGTGCTCAAGGCGCTGGCCATCGAGCTGATCGAACGCGGCGTGTCGATTTCGTGGTGGGGCAACATCCGCTTCGAGAAGTCGTTCAACCCCGAGCTCTGCGAACTGCTGGCGCAAAGCGGTTGCATCGCCATTTCAGGCGGACTCGAAGTGGCATCCGATCGCCTGCTCAAGCTCATGAAGAAGGGCGTGTCGGTGCCGCAGGTGGCGCGCGTGACGCGTGCCTTCTCCGACGCCGGCATTCTCGTGCACGCCTACCTGATGTACGGCTTTCCGACGCAGACCGTGCAGGACACCGTCGACGCGCTCGAATACGTGCGCCAGCTGTTCGAGGCCGGCTGCCTGCAGTCGGGTTTCTTCCATCGCTTCGCCTGCACCGTGCATTCGCCGGTCGGCAAGCATCCGCAGGACTACGGGGTCACGCTGTTGCCGCAGGCGCCCGGCGCGTTCGCGCGCAACGACATCGGTTTCGTCGATCCCACCGGCGTGGATCACGATGCGCTCGGCGTCGCGCTCAACAAGGCGCTCTACAACTACATGCACGGCCTCGG
>JALRLM010000603.1 GCA_023254435.1 Hydrocarboniphaga sp. | reverse complement strand
ACGCGAAGCCGCCGGTCAAGGCGATGCTGTGGAGCGAGCTGCTCGATCAGCCCGAGGTGCCGCGCGAAAGCTTTGCGTACGAGCGCGTGCCCTGCGATCACCCGATCTGGGTGGTGTTCAGCTCGGGCACCACGGGCCTGCCCAAGGCCATCGTGCACAGTCACGTGGGCGTGCTCGTCGAGCATCTGAAGCTCATGCACTTTCACATCAATCTCAAGCCTGGTTCGGCGATGTTCTTCTACACGAACACGGGCTGGATGATGTGGAACCTGCAGATCGCGACCCTGCTCACGGGCGCGTCGGCGGTGCTCTACGACGGCAGCCCCACGTATCCGGGCCCCGCGTGGCTGTGGCAACTCGCGGAACGCACGCGCTGTACGGTGGTGGGTGCCAGCCCGGCGATCCTGCAGAGCATGGAGCGCTCGCGCTACCGGCCGGCCGATCATCACGATCTGTCGGCACTCGAGAGCGTGCTCGTGGCCAGCTCGATGGTGCTGCCCGAAACCTTCGGGTGGCTGTATCGCAACGTCAAACGCGATCTGTGGGTGACCTCGCAGTCGGGAGGCACCGACATCTGCAGCGGCTTCGTCGGCGCCACGCCAACCGAGCCGGTCTACGCGGGCGAGATCCAGGCGCGCCTGCTCGGCATGGACGTGCAGAGCTGGAACGAGCAGCGCCAGCCCGTCGTCGACGAAGTCGGTGAGCTCGTGCTGCGCAATCCGCTGCCGTCGATGCCGCTGTGCCTGTGGAACGACCGCAACGGCGCGCGCTATCACGAGGCCTATTTCGCGCGGTATCCGGGCGTCTGGTGGCATGGCGACTACATCAAGTTCAATGAGCGCGGCGGCTGCTACATCTACGGGCGCTCGGACTCCACGCTGAATCGCTATGGCGTGCGCATCGGTACCGCCGAGATCTATCGCTGCGTGGAGCAGCTGCCCGAGATCGTCGATAGCCTGATCGTCTGTATCGAGCTTGCAGGCGGGCGCTTCTTCATGCCGATGTTCGTCGAGTTGCGCTCGGGCTGCGAGCTCGACGAACTGCTGCGCGAGCGTATCGGCGAGCTGCTGCGTCGTCAGTACAGCCCGCGTCACGTGCCCGATCAGATCTATCAGGTCGACGGCGTACCCTACACGCTCACGGGCAAGAAGATGGAGCTGCCGGTGCGCAAGATACTCATGGGAACCCCCATCGAAAAAGCGATGAGCCGCGATGCGATGATGAATCCCTCGGCGCTCGACTGGTATCTCGACTTCACGCGCGAGCAGCGCGAGATGCTGACGGGCTGAGATCTTCGGCTCCCCTTTGCCCGCAACCCGCACCGCGCTCAGAGATGCCGGTAGACCTGTCGCTCGAACTCGTCGCACATCGCGCGCACCTTGGCATCCCAGAACGGCAGGATCTGGGTTGCGATTACCACGGTGATGCCGCTCTTGCGATCGATCCAGTAGTAGGTGTTCGGCAGGCCCGCCCAGGCCAGGGTGCCGGGCGAGCGACCTTCTGGCGTGGCCTGCACGTTGAGGACGAAGCCCAGGCCCCACTTCAGATCGACGCCGGGGTGCAGATGGCAGTCGTTCGACAGCGTCGGCATCGTGGCCTTCATCCGGTTGGGAAGCGAAAGCTCACCGATGTGGTTGAGGCCCATCAGCTCGACCGTCGTCGCCGCCAGTATGCGATGGCCGTCGAGAACCCCGCCGTTGAGTATCGCGCGACAGAAGCGCAGGTAGTGCGGCACGCGCCCGGACAGCGCGTGCCCGCCCATGTCGACTTCCACGTCGGGTGGGATGCCGAACGGAATCGCGGCCAGCGAGCCATCCGGCAGGCGGGCATGCATCGCGGCGGCACGCGAGAGTTGCTCCTCGTTGGCCTGGAACGTCACGTCGCCCATGCCCAGCGGGCCGAAGATGTGCTCCGCGAAGTAGTCGCGCAGGCGCAGGCCGCTGGCGGCTTCGACCATGCGGCCGGCCCAGTCGATGCCGATCGAGTATTCCCATGCGGTACCCGGATCGCGCACCAGCGCCCGGTTCATCGTCGCGTGCGTGCCGCTCACGACGTTGGGCGTGCCCGTGCTTTCCTGCTCGCGGATGACGCCGGCATTGAAGAATTCGTAGGCGAAGCCGCTCGTGTGCGTCAGCAGATTGCGCAGGGTCACCGGTGTCTTCGGCGCGCGCAGCATGGGCGAGCCATCGACATTCCAGCCCGTTCGCACCGGTATCCTGCCGATTTCCGGCAGCACCTGGGCGGCCGGTGCGTCCAGATCGAGCTTGCCGCGCTCGACCAGTTGCAAGGCCGCCGTGGTGGTGACGGCCTTGCTCAACGATGCGAACCAGACGAAGGTATCCAGGCTCATCGGCACGCTGCCGCCGACGGCGCGCATGCCGTGGGCGGCTTCGTAGATCACGCCATCGCGATTGGCCACCATGGCGATCACGCCAGGCAGATCGCCGTTGTCGATTGTGGATTTCAGCAATGCATCCAGTGCCGTGCTCAGGCTCATCGGCTTCTCCTCATGGTATTCGTGACGGCAACGCTGCCGACCGTTGCTGCGCTCAGCTCACTTCGAAGCCTTCGTAGTCTTTCTGCTTGACCTGGTCGCAGGCGTCGATGTAAGCCGGCAGTCCGCCGATGTACGACAGCAGCCGGAAATGCTTGCCCGCGACATTGCTGCCTGTGTACCAGGACCGGGTTTTGGCGACGAGTGTCTGGCTGGCGACTTCGTCGTGATGGGCCAGCCAGCGCTGTTCGGCCTCGGCGGTGGGCTCGATCACGGCGCGATCGTGCTGGCGCAGGTAGTCGATGCAGTCGGTGATCCACTGCACCTGGTGCTGCAGGCAGGTCGGCGCGTTGCAGAACGCGGAGATCGGCGCATAAGGCGCGCTGGTGGTGAACAGATTCGGAAAGCCGTGTATCTGCAGGCCCATCGTCGTGCGCACCTCCTTCTTCCACTCCTCGCGCAGCGACACGCCGTCGCGACCACGAAAGTCGATGGCGAGAAAGCCGCCCGTGCCGGCATCGAAGCCCGTCGCCAGGATAATCACGTCCAGTTCGATTTCGCCGGCCGAGGTGCGGATGCCTTTTTCGGTGAAGCACTCGATGGGCGTCGCGCGCAGATCGACCAGATCGACGTTGGCGCGGTTGAAGGTGGTGAAGTAACCATTCTCCAGCGGTACGCGGCGCGTGCCGAAGCCGTGATCCTTCGGGATCAGTTTCTCGGCGGTGCCGGGGTCCTTGATGCGCTCGCGAATCTTCTCGCGAACGAACTCCGAGACTTCGAGGCTCGCGGCCGGGTCGAAGAATATTTCGGCGAATCCGGCCACCCACAGCCGCAGCGTGCCGTCGGCCCACAGGGTTTCGAGAATTTCGCGCCGCTCCTCGGGCGGGATGGAGAAGAACGGGCGCGTCTGTCCGGGGATGTCGAAGCCGATGAACGTGGTCCAGATGGCCTTGCGCGTTTCCGGATACTTCGCACGAATGGCGGCGCGGTCGGCATCGTCGTAGCGCGGATTGATCATCGGCACGGCGTAGTTGGCGGTGCGCTGGAATACGGTCAGCTGCTTCACCTCGGGCGCGATGGTCTGCACGACCTGGATGCCGGTGGCGCCCGTGCCGATCACGCCCACGCGCTTGCCCTTGAGGTCGACACCTTCGCGTGGCCAGCGCGCGGTGTGAACGAGACGGCCCTTGAAGGTGTCCTGCCCCTTGAACATCGGCACCAGGGGTGCGCTCAAGGGCCCCATGGCGGTGATGACGAACTGGGTATTCAACGTTTCGCCGGTGTCGGTCCTGACATTCCAGCGACGGCTGCGATCGTCCCAGGTCGCGGACTCGACGCGCGTGTTGAAGGTGATGTCCTTGCGCAGATCGAAGCGGTCGGCAACGTAATTGAAGTAACGCTCCGACTCCTGCTGGTCGGGATAGCGCTGCTGCCAGTTCCATTCTTCGAGCAGTTCGTCGGAGAACCAGTACTGATAGACGTTCGACGGCGAGTCCGTGCGCGCGCCCGGATAGCTGTTCCAGTACCAGGTGCCGCCAACGCCGGCGGCGGCGTCGATGACGCGTGCCTGCAGGCCGAGCTTACGCAGCGACCACAGCTGATAGAGGCCCGCGAATCCGGCGCCGATGATCACGGCGTCCAATGGCTTTTGCCTGGGCGTGGCTGCATTGTTCATCCCGCTTCTCCTCTCTGTTCTTGTGCTGCGAGAGTAATCACTTGCGTGGCGCCAGACTTGCCATTGCGCGCAAGAGAGATAGCATGACGCGCAAGCTTCCCCGTCAGTATCGGAGTGCGTCATGGCCGGTTCGCTGATTCGTAGCGTGATCCTTGCCGGAGCCGCGGAACTGATCCGGGAGCATCATGCGCGGCCTGTGCAG
The DNA here is from genome assembly GCA_023254435.1 of Hydrocarboniphaga sp. GTDB lineage: Bacteria > Pseudomonadota > Gammaproteobacteria > Nevskiales > Nevskiaceae > Hydrocarboniphaga. The sequence goes on along the minus strand of JALRLM010000603.1, from coordinate 2,183 downwards.
ATCGCACGCCGCGTCGGGCTTCCGGCCGCTGCGCTCAGCGATCCCGACCTGTTGGTGCCGGGCACCGCCGTGATGCATTTCTTCGAGGCGGCGGCCGAAGCCTGCAGACTCAAGAACTGGGGGTTGGCGATGGCGCAGGGCGCGCGGCTGGCTACGGTCATCGGTCCTTTGTGGATACTGCTGCGCAACGCGAGAACGGTCGGTCAGCTGTGCGGCGAACTGGCCGACAATTTCGATCTCTACACCAACGTCGCGATGGTCAGTGTCGAGCGTGTCGGTCCGGGTGCGCTGGTGAGCTGGACGAGCACGACGGCTCAGCACGAAAGCGAAATGCAGATGGCGGAGTTCGCATTGAGTGTCATTGCCGGCGAAGTGCGCAGCCATCTGCATCGGGGCTGGATGCCGGTGGCGGCATTGTTCCGGCATGCCCGGCCGACGGGTTCGCTCGCCTTGCACAGGGCGGTCTTCGGCAGCGACCTTCGATTCAACCAGGATCGCAACGCACTGCTGCTCGACGACACCACGCTGGAGACGCCGATCAAGTCGCGCAGTGCCTCCGGTCGTGCGCTCGTCAGTCGCGTGATCCGACTCGAAGAAGGGCATCGCGAGAAGCATGTTGCGCGCGATGTGGAGGCGGTGGTGCGATCACTGATTCCGTACACCTCATGCACGATTGGCGAGGTGAGTCGTGCGCTCGATCTGGCATCGCGAACGCTGCAGCTTCGGCTCAGGCAGGAGGGCACCAGCTTCACGCAGATCCATGATGCGGTGCGGGCCGATCTGGCGTCCAAGTACCTGCGCTACTCGGATCTCAATGCGGCGCAGATCGCCGAGATACTGGGTTATGCCACGCCGACGTCGTTCAGTCGTTCGTTCCGGCGCTGGAACGGGCAGAGCCTGCGCGAGCAGCGACGTCGCGCTGCGGAGCCGTGAGCGGCAGGGTCGATCACGTGGTATCGCGATCGGCCTGGCGTGCTCGCGCGCTCAGACCAGGCCCATGCGCCGGGCGGTGTTGATCGCTTGCAGGCGACTGCCGGCGTCGAGCTTGGAATAGATGTTCTTCAGGTGGAACTTCACGGTGTTCTCGGACACGAACAGGCGATTCGCCATCTCCTTGTTCGAGGCGCCGCGTGCGAGAAAGGCCAGGATGTTGCGCTCGCTGTCGGTCAGCGCATCGGCTGCGATGGGCTTGACCGCAGGCGGTGCGGCTTGTGTGAGTCCGCCCACACGGCCGAGCAGGCGCGAGGCGAAGCGATGCAGCCCGGCGTCGACGGGCTCGGCCCCGTTCTGCGCATCCTGCAACGACGGATAGATTTCGCCGAGCAGATCCTTGACCGCATCGCCTTCCTCGAGGAAGCAGCGGATGAAGCCGCGCGGCTCGGCCAGTTGCAGCGCGCGCCGCAAAGAGCGGAAGGCCGGCTTGCTGTTGCCACGACGCTGATAGGCCAGCGCTTCGAGGATCAGCAGCTTGATCTGGCGACGGATGCGGCCGGCGCTTGGCGCGCCGCTGAGTTCGTCGGTCAGCAGGCGCAGGGCGATATCGGTTTCCGAGCGATGAACGGCCAGGCGTATCTGGCCGATGGCGTCGTCCTCGCTGTCGAGCGAGAACAGGATGCCGCCGTCGGGCAGCACGAATTCGGGCTTTTTGGGAATGCGGCTGGCGATGAGCTGGGCGCGATCGGTTTCGCCGCGCAGCAGATAGCGGCGCACGCGCTCCCATTCCACCGCGCGTAGCAGGCGCGGCCAGTTGGCGAGGTGGGCGATACCCTCGGCCTCGTCGAGCATTTCGCCGGCCTTGCTCCAGTGACCCAGCGCCTCCTGCACGCGCGCGGCCGAGCGATAGGCCGTCATCACAAAGTCGAGCAGAACACCGTCGCGGATGATGTCGTGGTACTGCGTGAACAGCGCCTCGGCGGCCGACAGGTCATCGGCCTCGTACAGTGCCATCAGATAACACGACACCAGCGAGGCCGAAGCCACAGACTGCTCGGAGCTGTCGTGCCCGGACAGTCCGGCGCGGAAGCGTTCCATGGCCTCCATGAGCTCACCCTGCAGCAGCAGGTTGGCGCCGACCATGGCCTGCGTGTAGCCGCCGCTGAAGCGCGCCTGCGCCTGTTCGTTGTAGGCGCGCGCCAGCACCAGGTATTCACGGGCGCCTTCGTAGTCGGCGGCCGACGACACGC
>JALRLM010000600.1 GCA_023254435.1 Hydrocarboniphaga sp. | reverse complement strand
CGGTGCATGCAGAAATCCAGCACCGCATTGCTGTAGGGCCGGTACATGGCGTGGAAGGGCAGCTGCGCCGTGGTGCACAGCACGCGCGCGCCGATCTCCAGTGTGGTGAAGTGCCCGGTCAGCAGCAGCAGGCCGCGACCGCTGGCCAGCGCGGCGTCCAGGTGCTCACGACCTTCGATCGAAAAGCGCTGCGCCAGCCGCGCATCGGAAGCGAACCAGGCGATGCCGGCCTCGAGCGCTCCGGCGCCCAGGGCCGCAAAGTGCTCGCTGGCCATGCGCTGGTGCTGCTCGGCACCGGCCTGCGGAAAACAGGCCTGCAGATTGACCAGCACCACGCGGCGACGACCGCGCGCGAGCTGTCCCAGCAGCCGGCCCAGCGCCTCGCCGAGGCCGATCACCACCGCCACCGGCAGCTGCGACACCAGCCACAGCAGGCCGATGCCGATCCAGGTCGGCCAATACCAGGGCGCCAGCAGGCGCAGGGTGAATGGCGGGGCTGCGGAAGGGACCGGACTCATAGGGCGCGCAGTGTAGCGGGCAGCGCCCGGGGACATTTGGCCCGGGCCGGCGAATGCGGGCATGCTGCCCGCCCCATGCGCGTCCTCTACACGGTTCTGCTTTATCTGCTCACGCCCTTCGTGCTGCTGCGCCTGCTGCTGCGCAGTCGCGCACTGCCGGACTACCGGCGGCGCTGGGGCGAACGCTTCGGCTTCGTGCCGTCACCGCCCGAGCCCGTCGCCGTGTGGGTACATGCGGTCTCGGTGGGCGAATCGCTGGCCGCGCTGCCCCTGATCCGCGCCCTGGTGCAGCGCCACGGCGAAGGCCGCGTCTGGGTCAGCACCACCACGCCGACGGGTTCGGCGCGCGTCACCGCCGCGCTGGGCACCTCGGTTCGGCACAGCTACATGCCCTACGACCTGCCCGGCGCAGTGTCGCGCTTCATCGCCCGCACGCGGCCGCAGCAGGTCGTGATCATGGAAACCGAGCTGTGGCCCAACTTGTTTCAGGCCCTGCATCGGCGACGCATTCCGCTCGTGGTCGCCAACGCGCGCCTGTCGCCACGATCGTTCGCCGGCTACTCGCGCGTGCGCGGCTTCGCCGCCGATACGCTGGCCTGCTGCGACGTGGCCGCGCAAAGCCCGGCCGACGCCGAACGCTTTCGCACCCTGGGCGCGAAGCACGTCCGAGTGATGGGCAACATCAAGTTCGACCTCGCCCTGCCCGAGTCGCAGCTCACCGCCGGTCGCGCATTGCGCCAGCAGATCGGCGCACAGCGTCCGGTCTGGATCGCCGCCAGCACGCACGAAGGCGAAGAAGACGCCGCGCTGGCCGCGCATATGGCGCTGCGCCGGCAATGGCCCGACGCCGTGCTGGTGCTGGTACCGCGCCATCCGCAGCGCTTCGACGAGGTGGCCAAGCGCATCGACCGCAGCGGCCTGGCCTATCGCCGTCGCTCCCAGCACTTCGACGACTTCGGCGACGCCGGCGTGCTGCTGGGCGATTCCATGGGCGAGATCTTCGTCTACTACGCGGCTGGCGACGTCGCCTTCGTCGGCGGCAGCCTGGTCGACATCGGTGGCCACAACGTGCTGGAGCCGGCCGCCGCCGCACTGCCCGTGATCTTCGGACCGCGCATGCACAACTTTCTGCCCGCGCGCGAACTGCTGCTGCAGTGCGAAGCCGCAATCGAAATCGCCGATGCCGACGCGCTGCAGCCCGCGCTGACGCGACTGCTGGCCGATGCGAGCTTGCGCGACCGCATGGGCAGCGCGGGCCGCGCCGCCGTCGACGCCAATCGCGGCGCGCTGCACACGCTGCTGGCGCAACTGCAGGCACTGGAGCCGCGCTCATGAGCAAGGCCGATGATCTGATCGTCGCCACCGAACAGGGGCTGTACTGCCCGCCCGGCGATTTCTACATCGACCCCTGGCGGCCGGTGCCGCGCGCCATCGTCACGCACGGTCACGCCGATCATGCGCGCTCGGGCTGCGGACGCTACTGGGGCGCGGCGGCGGGCCTGGGTCTGCTGCGTGAGCGCATCGGCTACGGCGCCGGCATCGTGCCACTGGCCTATGGCCAGCGCGTGGCCTTCGGCGACACCACGGTGTCGCTGCATTCGGCCGGGCACATCCTGGGTTCGGCGCAGGTGCGCGTCGAGCATCGCGGCGAAGTCTGGGTCTGTTCGGGCGACTACAAGCGCGACGACGATCCGACCTGCGAGCCTTTCGAAGTCGTGCCCTGCGATGTCTTCATCACCGAGGCCACCTTCGGCCTGCCGGTCTATCGCTGGCAGGACACCGCCGACGTCGCGCGCGAAATCTTCGAGTGGTGGCAGCAGTGCAAGACCGATGGCGTCTGCGCGATCCTGCATTGCTACGCGCTGGGCAAGGCGCAGCGCATCCTCGCCGAACTCACGCGCTACACCGACGAGACCGTGTACCTGCACGGCGCGATGACCAAGCTCGTGAAGCTCTATCGCGAAGCCGGCGTGAAGATGCTACCCACCGACGCGGTCGGCAACCAGCCCAAGTTCTTCGACTGGAAAGGTCGTCTGCTACTGGCCCCGCCAGGCGCCGGCGGCACGCCGTGGATGCGGCGCTTCAAGCCTTTTTCCACCGGTTTCGCCTCGGGCTGGATGCGCGTGCGCGGCACGCGGCGTCGCCAGGCCTACGATCGCGGCTTCACGCTGTCGGACCACGCCGACTGGCCCTCGCTGCTGCGCACCATCGAAGAGACCGGCGCCCGGCGCGTGCTGGCCACGCACGGCAATACCGATGCGCTGGTGGCCTGGTGTCGCGAGCGTGGCATACAGGCCAGCGAGCTCAAGACCGAGTACGAGGGTGAGCCGAGCAGCACCGAGGCAGACGAGACGGCGCACCATGCAGACCCCACGTCGCCCGGACCGGCGCCCAGGTAAGCTCACTGCATGCCTCCTGAACTGCACGCCCGCCAATTGATCGCCCAGCGGCTCACTGAGGCCGGTTGGCAGGTTCAGGACTACAAGGCGCTCAACCTGGGAACATCGATCGGGGTCGCGGCGCGTGAGTCTCCGACCGACACCGATTCGGCCGCAGCTGCAAACCATGGCGAAGCGTCGACAGAAATTTCCGAAGATTCCAACATAAACGTACCGTGGCGACTCTATACAGCGAGTTGCCGCACTGAACACCGCAACGGAAGGAATAGGAATCAGCGCTTCTTCGGGATCAGATCGAGATTGCCCTGTCGGGCCGAATCCGGAATCGGCAACTGCTCGATTGATATGACCTTCAATGGCAAATTCTTGGCAGCGCGATGAATGTCATCGTCATCGCTATAGATCACCGTGGCGTTGCGCGAAAGGGCAATGGCCACAATCTGCCAATCGAATTTGAATTTGGTTCGGCTGATCTTGCCGCGCGTCGCCTTGTCCCAGGTTTCGGCCAATAGCAGCGCGCATTCGATAGCGGCTCGTTGATCGAATGGCTCGATCACGAATCTACGGCTGGCAGTTAGCTTGACCATTAACTCGTCCCTGGCCTTTCCCACCTTTACCAGGTACTCAGTCAGGCTGGGCGTGGGGATGATGATCGGGGTCTTTTCGTGTTGCTTGACCAGGCCATCAAGTTTTGCCCGACGGTCGCCTTTGATGCGTTCGTTAAAAAGGTCTACTAGGATGTTGGCATCAAAGACGACAGCCATCAGTCGGCTCGGATTTGATGCCATAGGGACTGGGCATTTTCCACTTCGTTCCAGCCATTGCCATCGATACCCTGAATGTCAGCCACGACTTTGGCAAGGGGGCTTTCATCCAGCCTCTCGAAGCTCAGGATATCGAACTCTTCCAGCGTCCAGTGGCGGTCTCCGCCGCGCCGCCACTTGCCCTTGCCGGTGAGCCGGACATGGCTGTCCCACACGGCTGCCAGTTCTCGGGCAATGCTGCGCTTGGCGTTGCATTTCTGTGTCAGGCCATCGTCGGTCCTTATCCAGACCGGCACGCTATCATCGATGCCTTTTACACCGACCACGGTGCCGTCGAGCGTGCCCATTTCATGGATAACGGCCTCCTGCGCTAGCGGCGTGCGGATACCGTAAAACTCAACGATGACTGGGCCATTCTTGCGCGCAAGCTTTGCGCTGCCGTTGTCACGCCGCAGCAGGCTATCGAGGTTTCGGTAGTGCAGCGCCATATCGGGCGGCATGTACTTGCCACCGACCAGGCGAAGACGGGCATCAATGGTTCGGACGGCCTTTTCTGGGGCAGCAAACTCAAGCACTGCACTGCCCTTGCGCACCTTGCTGAAACGCAGATCGTCGGGGCTCCCGAAAATGGCACGCAGCTCAGTCACATACTCCACGAAGCGGCCCAGACGCAGCGTCTCTGGCGTCAGGCTGTCAATGCGAAAGTCGTAATGGACGACGGGTTTTTTCATGGCACTCAAGATCCCGCCACATTATGGAGGTGGCGGGACTAGGAAAATAGAGCACGTGGAGAAAACGTAGGCAACACGGCTCTGGGCTGTTTTGAAAGATGAGCCGGCCATTGGATCAGAGCGCTCCTTTTCCCTATAAATTACAACTACGTACTAGTTTGCTGGGCATTTTTAACGCTACCATTCTGATCCAGAAGGTATCGAACTTCTGCCACGCCCTGCGCGACGACGGCGGCCGCCACGAGCGCAAAGCCAATGAGCGCTTTCTTTACTACGGTTTCCGACGAGCTGATCGCCCGAGACAAGGCCAGCCTCGATGTGTTCTGGCTCAAGGATAAGAGCCGCGACGATCTGCCCAGCTGGATGCTTTGCAGCAGCAGATCATCGATCATCTAAAAACGGTGCCGAGCGCATTCCGAAACGTGGCGGCAGCTCCGCCACGCTTTGCCGCTCGCGAATAGACACACACAATTCAGAGAACCGCATGGACGCAGCGCGCTGGGCGGAACTCGAGGCCTTGTTCGATGACGCGATCGAGCTCGCGGACGAGGCACGCGCGCGTTACCTGAGCGAGCTGGCCACGCGCAGGCCCGAGCTGCATGCCGAACTGATCCGCCTGCTGTCGGCCGCCGATGCACCGAGTCCGCGCTTCGAGGCCAGCGCCGTCGATGCGCTGCGGCCGGCGGCCCTGCGCCTGGCGCGCGACGCCGGCGGCCAGCAGATCGGAGCCTGGAAGCTGATCGAGCGCATCGGCAGCGGTGGCTCGGGCGAGGTCTATCGCGCCGAGCGCGCCGACGGGCGTTATGCGCAGACCGTCGCCGTCAAGCTGTTGCGCCGCGAGGCCATCGACACGCTGCCGCGCTTCGAGGCCGAGCAGCGCATCCTGGCGCGGCTGGAACATCCCGGCATCGCGCGGCTCTACGACGCCGGCGTCGCCGACGACGGTCGTCCGTACACGGTCATGGAATGGGTCGAGGGCACCGATCTGACGCGCTGGTGCGCGCAGCATGCGGCCGATCTGCCGATGCGGCTCGCGCTGTTCCTGCAGATCTGCACGGCGGTGAGCTGGGCGCATCGGCATCTGCTGGTGCATCGCGATCTCAAGCCGGCCAATCTGCGCGTGACGCCCGACGGGCAAGTGAAGCTGCTCGATTTCGGCATCGCCAAGCAGCTCGACGACGACGCCACGCACACCGTCAACGCGCCGCTGACGCTGGCCTACGCCGCGCCCGAGCAGTTGCGCGGCGACGCAGCGACCACGGCCACCGACGTCTACGCGCTGGGCGTGATCCTGTTCGAGCTGCTGACCGGCCGCGTGCCCTGGGCCGGCGACGGCGCCGGGCTCGCCGCCGCGGCGCGGCGCCTGCTCGATGCGCCGCTGCCACTGCCGAGCCGCGCGCCGCATGCCGACAGCGGCCCGGTGCCTCGCGCACAGTTGCGCGGCGACCTCGACGCCATCGTCGCGCGCGCGCTGCGCGCCGAGCCCGACGCGCGCTACGTCGATGCACGCGCGCTCGCCGACGACGTGCGTCGCCATCTCGACCACGAGCCGGTGCTCGCCCGCTCGGGCTCGCGCAGCTACGTGCTGCGCCGCTCGCTGCGTCGTCACTGGCTGGCCTGGTCGGCCGCGACGATCGTGTTCGTGACGATGGCGGCGGCGATCGGCGGCGTCAGCTGGCAGGCGCGCAAGGCCCGGCTCGAGGCGCAGCGCGCGGCCGCCATGCAGGACTTCATGGTCGATCTGTTCCGCACCAACAGCAGCCGTCAGGCCGATCCGGTCAAGGCGCGCCAGACCACCGCGCGCGAGCTGCTCGACATCGGCGCGCGACGTATCGAAAACGGCCTCGCCGACGCGCCCGAAAACAAGCTGGCCCTGCTGCGCCTGTTCGGTGGTCTCTACGGCGAGTTCGCGCTGTCGTCCGAGCAGCTGCCGGTGCGCAAGCAGGCCGTTGAACTCAGCCGCAGCGTTTATGGCCAAGGCTCGCCGGAACTCGCGAGCGATCTGATCGCATTGGCCCGCGCCGTCGGCGACCACGACGAGGCCAATCGGCTCATCGCGCAGGCAGCGGCGATTCTCGATGGTCGCCAGGACACGCAGTCGTTCCTGCGCGGCCAGCAGTTGCTGGCGTTTGCCGTCAACAACGAATCCAACGATCCCGAAGGCGCGCAGCAGGCGGCGCGGCGCGCGGTGGCGATTCTGCAAGGCTTCCCCGAGTCCGCCGAACTCGCCGAGGCGCTCTACACGCTGGGCACCACCTTGTGCAGCCAGGGCGACTACTTCGCGGGCATCGAGCCGCTGCAGCGTGCGGTCGCCGTGTCGATCGCGGCCCAGGGCGTGCCCAATCCGCGCCTGTCGGTCTACTACGAGCAGCTCGGCAACGCGCAGAGTTTCACGCTGCGCTATGCCGACGCCGAAGCCTCGATCGCCCGGGCCATCGAGCAGGCGCACGAGAACAAGGCCGAGTACGACTACGACCGCGTGCGCGCGCAGACCACCATGGCCGTGGTGCTGTTCAACGAAGACCAGCCCGTGCGCAGCCTGGAGTTCGCCGAAGCCGCCAAGGCCGACGCGCCTGCCGCTGGCGATGGCAGCGAGGCCGCGCTGCTGCGCGCCTATATCTTCGACACCGCGAGCCGCACGCGGCTGGTCGCCGGCGAACTCGACGGCGCGCTGGCCGATGCGCAGGAAGCGCTGGGGCTCGCCCGCCTGCACGACCCGCAAGGCATCGTGCTGGTCAGCGCCCTGCAGCGCGAGGCGGCCGCGCTGATCGAGCTCGGGCGCCTCGACGAGGCGCAGGCCCGTGCACAGCAGGCGGTGGACGCGCTCGCCCGCCTGCGCCCGGAACCGAGCCGCCTGAGCACCTCGCTGCAGATCAGCATCGCGCTCGATCGCGGCCAGCTCGACACGGCGCGCCAGCTGTTCGCCACGCTGCCGCCGGGCGGCGCCGACACCACCGTGGTCACGCCCAAGGCGCAGTCGCGCAACCTGATCGCGGCACGCATCAACCTGGCGGCCGGCGACTACGCCGATGCCCGCAAGCTGGCGACTGCGGCGGTGGAGCAATCGCGAGCCAGCCCGCAGGCGCCTTACTTGCCGCTGGAAATCGCCGACGCCCAGTTCGTCGAGGCCCTGGCCCGCCTGCGCGCGGGCGACGCGGCCGCAGCCCGGGCCACGCTGGAACCGGTGCTGGCCACGCGCCAAGCGCTGTACCTGCCCAAGAGCCCCAGGATCGCGGAAGTTCTGATCGCCCTGGCCGACTGCGCGCTGGCCCTCGGCGAGCACGATCGGGCCGCCGACCTGGTCGCCCAGGCCAGCGCCATCGCGCGCCAGCACAGCGCGCTGGCCGTGCCCTACCACGAGCCGCTGGAGCGGCTGCGCCGGCAAGCCGGCCGTCCCTGAGTCCTGGCGTCGCGGCGCTTCAGGCGCGGCTCCAGAAATCGATGTCTGCTTTCGATGTCCGCTTTTGCCGCCGCCCTGCGTCTTTGATCGACATGGAAGACCACCAGGGGGCAAGGAAGCATGAGTACGAAGCAGACGCTTAGCAGCACGGTCGCGGCGGCAGCGGCACGGTGCATGGCGAGATGGGCGGTCGCGGTCGCGGCCCTGCTGCCGCTGGCGGCGCCGGCGGCGACGTTCACGGTGACGACCACGGCCGACAGCGGGCCGGGCTCGCTGCGGCAGGCCATCGTCGATGCCAATGCCCAGCTCTCGGGCACGCACACCATCGCCTTCGCGATTGCGGGCGAGGGCCTGCACAGCATTCGCCCGCTTTCGCCGCTACCGAAGATCACGGTGGCGACGACCCTCGACGGCTACACCCAGCCGGGCAGTTCGGTGAACACGCTGACCACCGGCAGCAACGCCGTACTGCTGATCGAGCTGGACGGCAGCCAGGCCGGCGCGAACGCCGATGGCCTGGCGATGGGCCCGAACGACTGCTGCAACTACGTGCCGCCGCTGATCGTGCGCGGCCTGGTCATCAACCGCTTCAGCGGACGCGGCATCGCCGCCGCAGGACGCAGCGGCTGTGATCCGAACGTCAACGGCTGCGGCACCACGCTGCAGGTGTACGGCTCGCGCATCGGCACCGATGCCAGCGGCACGACGGCGGCCGGCAACGGCATCGGCATCGATATCGGGGTCAATGCGCTGGGCTATATCGGCGGCGCGATTCCCGGCGTCAGTGAACCGAGCCGGCCCCCGGTGGCCGATCGCAACCTGATTTCGGGCAATCTCGGCGCCGGCGTGCACATCGACGCGCCGGGCGTGAATCCGAGCTTCGCCTACACCTGCTACGCGCATCTTTATGGCGGCGACATCGGCAGCGATGCCAGCGGCACGCAGCCGCTGGGCAACGGCGGCAACGGCGTCGAAGTCGGCGAGTTCGGCGCCGTGCGTCTGCTCTACACGCGCGTGTTCGCCAGCGACAGCAACGGCGTCGACATCACGCGCAGCGCGGCATTGCCCAATCGGTATGCGCTGACCAGTGTGATCGGCCAGAGCATCGTCGGCGGCCCGGGGCTCGGCAACCGGGGACATGGCCTGCATTTCCACGGCGCCACGGGCGCCTCGGTCAACGCGACGATCCAGAACAATGGCGGCGCCGGCATTCGCGTCGAGGATGAGGCGCGCGTCGATTTCTCCGGCGGCGTCATCAGCGACAACGGCGGCCTGCCGATCGACCTCAACACCGAAGGCGCCGATGCCAACGATGCGCTCGACGCCGACGGCGGTGCCAACGAGGGCGTCAACTGGCCGGTCCTGACCTCGGCTTCGAGCCTCGGCAGCAGCGCCAATGTTCGCGGCAGCCTCGACTCGCTGCCCAACACGCGCTTCGAGATCAATTTCTACCAGACCCAGGCCTGCGATCCGCAAGGCCACGGCCAGCTGCAGTTCCGCCAGACCAACAAGGGCAGCACGCAGGTGACCACGGACGCCAGCGGCCATGCCGACATCGACGTGAGCTTCAACAGCGGCTTCGACACCAGCAGCTATCCGTACCTGACCGCGCTGACGCGCTTTCTCTCCAGGCCGACGTCGTCGCAGGAGGCGATCGTGGTCTCGGAGGTTTCGCAGACCTGCGTCCTCATCGCCGGCGCGCCGAGCGCGGGCAGCGTGCAACTCGAACAGGCGGCGTACTCGGTGAGCGAAAGCGGCGGCAGCGTGAACCTGGTGGTCACGCGCAGTGGCGGCTCGTCGGGCGCCGCGAGCGTCGCGGTGGCCACGGCCGACCAGACCGCGCTGGCCGGCAGCGACTACACGTCGGTGAGCACCACGGTGACCTTCGCCGATGGCGACGCCGCGCCCAGGACGGTGAGCATCGCCATCACCCGCGACGATGCCGTCGAGGGCGACGAGCGCTTCACGGTCGCGCTCAGCAATGCCAGCGGCGCCGCACTGGGCACGCCGTCCAGCGCCACGGTGACGATCACCGACGACGACACCCAGGCGCCGCCTCCGACCGAACCGCCGCCGACGGAGCCGCCGCCCACCGAGCCCCCGCCGACCAACCCGCCGCCGCCCACGACGCCGGTCGACGGCAGCCTCAAGGCCGGCGCAGGCGCCCTGCCGCCGACGCTGCTGCTGGCGCTGGGTCTGGTCGCTGCGCTGCGTCGCGCGCGCCGCAGGCTATCGGGGTTCGCGCTGACCCTGCTCGCCGTGGCCACGCCGGCCCAGGCCGGCGGCCCGGTGGCCGTGGACGAGCCGCTGGGCTGGGCGGGCCTCTACCTCGGCACCCAGCTCGGCATGGGCCATTTCGCGCAGACGCCGGCGGGCCTCTCGCGCTCGCTGGTCGAAGCCGGGCACACGGCCGAGGTCGCGCTGGATCGCAGCGCGTTTTCGGGCTCGCTGTACCTCGGGGTTCCGGTCTACCCGGGGCTCGCCATCGAAGCCGGCGTACAGGATTTCGGCACCTACGAGGGCAGCCTGAGCGGAAGCAGCGCCGATGCGGCCGCACTGGCCCAGGACGCCGTCGAGGCCCTGGACCCGGCCGGTCGCGGCGTCTCGCTGGGCATCGCCCACCGCAGCGAGCGGGGCCACTGGCGATTCACGGGCCGCGTCGGCGGCGTCTACTACCGCTCGACGCAGAAGATCCGTCTCGACGGCATCGACGCCGAGGACAAGGACAGCGGCCTGGGCATGGGCGGCGGCATCGGCGTCGGCTATCGCATCGGCTCGCGCCTGAGCCTGGGCCTGACGGCGGACGCGTTCACGCTGGGCGGCGACGGCTCGGTGACGCGACTGGCCGTGCAGCTGGAGTACCCCATCGGCCGGCTGGGCCGCTGAGGACGGCCGCCGGCCCTGCGTCAGCGGGCGCTGGGCCGGCGCGGTTCAGCCGTCGAGCGCCTGCTGCAACCAGGCGCGCGCCTTCACCCAGTCGCGGCGCACGGTGCGCGCGGTCAGGCCCAGGGCGAGCGCGGTCTCCTCGTCGTTGTAGCCGGCGTAGAAGCGGCATTCGACGACCTGCGCCAGGCGCGGGCTCAGCTCGGCCAGGCGCTGCAAGGCCTCGCCGACGTCGAGCAGCAGGCGTTCGCCGGCATCCTCGTCGGCCACTTCGGCGGCCGCCTCGAGCGGTAGTGGGGCACGGCCGTGATTGCGCTTCTCGGCCTGGCGCTCGCGGGCATAGGAGATCAGCGCGTGACGGATGGCGATGGCCGCCGAACGCAGGAAGTGGCCCTCGCTGGCGAACTCGGGCTGGTGGCGCAGCTTGAGGAAGGCCTCGTTGACCAGCGCGGTGGTCTGCAGGGTTTCGCCGCCGTCCCAGCGCCGGCGCTCGCGGCGGGCCATCGCCCGCACCTGCGGATAGAACAGCGGCAGCAGGTCGCGCGCCCGGCTGCGCTCGGGCTCGGTGGCGATCAGATCGTCGAGGGCGTCGTCGTCGGACATCGGAGCGCCCCAGCTTAGTCAGAGCCTTGCGGACACGCCACACGAGGCGACGCGGCGCTGCGCCTGCGGTTCAAGTGCGCTCGCGATACTGGGCATCCCGCCACCCGCAGACGAACTCCCCCGCAGCCCGACATGCAGCGCTTCGCCCGCCTCTATGCCGAACTCGACGCCACCGCCTCGACGGCCGCCAAGGTGGCGGCGATGCGGCGCTATTTCGAGCAGGCGCCGGCGATCGATGCGGCCTGGGGTCTGTTCCTGCTGCAGGGCGGACGGCTCAAGCGGCTGATCGCGCCGACGCGCCTGCGCGACTGGATCCGCGAGCTCACGGGCCTGTCGCCGGCGCTGGTGGAGGAAAGCTATGCC
>JALRLM010000404.1 GCA_023254435.1 Hydrocarboniphaga sp. | reverse complement strand
GTTTCGACGAGCTGCAGAGCATGCTCGAGAATCGGGTCAGCAAGGAGATGATTGGAACGACGGCCAGTGTGACGCTGGGCCGTTTGCGTTCGATCCGTGTGTTCGTGCTGGGTGATGTTTCGCATCCTGGCTCTTACACGGTCTCGTCCCTGTCGACGATGACGCACGCGCTGTTCCTGAGTGGTGGGGTGAGCGATGTCGGCTCACTGCGCCGCGTGCAGCTCAAGCGTGGCGGCAGCCTGGTGCAGACGCTGGATCTTTATCGATTCCTGCTGGCGGGCGACTCCAGCAGCGATCTGCGCCTGCAGCCCGGCGACGTGGTCTTCGTGCCGCCGGTTGGCGCTCGCGTGACGGTGGAAGGCGAGGTCAAGAGGCCCGCCATCTACGAAATCGGACAGGAACGTTCGCTGGCCGATGTGCTGGCCCTGGCTGGCGGGCGCATGGCCTCGTCCGATCAGACCTATGTCGAGGTCGAGCGCATCAGCGCATCGGCCGAGCGCAAGGTGCTCAATTTCGATATCGCCAAGGCGAGCGATCTGCGCACTGCAGTGCAGGACGGCGATGTCATTCGCGTGCGGCGCGTTTCCCGCCAGATCGCCAACGAAATCCGCGTCGTCGGCTTCGTGAAATATCCGGGCACCTATCCATGGACCGAGAATCGCGATCTGCGCGCGGTGTTGGCCCAGGCCGGCGTCAAGGCTTCCGATGCCTTTGGCGAAATCTACATGCCCCTGGGACTGATTCAGCGCACGAATGCCGCAACCGGCGTTCGTGAATTCGTCGGCTTCGATCTCGGTCGCTACGCCTCGGATACCGGCAGCGACTCGATCCCGCTGGAGCCCAACGATCTGGTCATCGTCTTCAGCCGCAAGGATGTCGCTTATATCAATTCGTACGAGGTCGAGGCTACGTTGCGCGGCAGTCCGGTGTCGCAGCGCAATCGGTGTATCGCGCTGCAAGAGCTGACTCAGCTGGTAAACAGCCAGCGCGCGACGCGCTTTCTCAAGGCTCTATCGTCCGAAAGCATCACGCGCAGCGCCGACTCCACGCGTGCGCACACACAGTGCCCGGAAATTTTCGAGACGGTGCCCGAAACGCTGCCGGCGCTACTCGATCGCGGCGTTGGTGTCTACGGCGAAGTGCGTCGCCCGGGACTTTACCCGATTGCCGAAGGTGCGGATCTGTCGATCGTGATTCAGGCTGCGGCCGGTGCGACGGGCGAAAGCGATTCTACGCGCATCGAGTATCTGTCTTATGTCGATACGATCAAAAACGGTCGCTCGCATTACGAAACCCTGGACATCACCCAGCCGGATGCGGGCAGCAAGCGCATCGTTGCGGGCGACATTCTCAATCTGCGTCCTATCTATCTTGATCAGGAAGTGGGCACGATTCGCCTGATGGGCGAGGTTCGCTTCCCCGGCGTTTACGGATTCGTGCGTGGCGAGACCCTGTCGCACGTACTCGAGCGTGCGGGCGGGCTGACGGAGAATGCTTTCCCCTATGGCGCGGTGTTCACGCGCGAAAGCGCGCGGACGGCCGAGGCAGCGTCGCTCAAGCGCGCGGCGCGTGATCTACAGGAGGCCGTCGTCACCGTGGTCAGTAGCGGTGCACTCGAAGGCGACTCAGCTGCGATTGGGCAATTCTTTGACACCGCGATCAAGAGGCTCGAAAGCACGCTTCCTGTTGGTCGCGTGGTCGTGGAAGCCGATCCCAGCGTGCTGAAGATCAAGACCGAGAAGGATCTCTCCATCGAGCCTGGCGACATGCTGATGATTCCCAAAAGGCCGACATCGGTAGCGGTGGCAGGACAGGTTCTCAACCCAGGTTCGCAGTCCTTCGATTCCGGGCTTACGCCGCGCGAATATATCGACCGTGCCGGTGGTATGGCTCAAGCAGCAGACACTAAGCGTGCATTCATCGTTTATCCGGATGGCTCGGCCAAGCAGTTGTCGCTGTCGAGCTGGAGCTTCTCCAAGCAGGACGTGCCGCCGGGCAGCCTGATCATCGTTCCACGTAACGCGGCGCCGCTGAACAAGCTGGTGTTGTCGGAGCGTCTGCTGAGCATCTTCTCGAGTCTGGCGATCTCGACTGCGGCGCTGGTCACGATCAATAACAACTAGTGCTCGATTCGTCGATGAAGAAAGGGCTCACCGTTGCGCTTGGTAGGCGCAGCGGTGTTTGCCTCGCACGAATCCTGTCGTGCCCGGCCTGGGCGGGTATCGCCTGGACCCTGTCGACAATGCCGGCACTGGCGGCATACCCCGATTACTCGTCCAATGACTACGGCGGCATCGGCCTCATGCAGGTGCCGACCGCGCGCTTCGCGGACGATGGCACGCTGAGCGGTGGCATCAGCATCGTCAAGCCATACAACCAGGCCTTGCTGGGCATTCAGCTGCTGCCATGGCTGGAGACCCAGCTGCGCTACATCGAGGTGGAGAACCGGCTGTACGGACCGATCGAGTTCAGCGGCGATCAGACCTACAAGGATCGCAGCGTCGATTTCAAGATCCGCCTGCTGGAAGAAAGCGACGAGTTGCCGGCGCTCGCGCTGGGCATCATGGATGTGGGCGGAACTGGGCTGTTTTCGAGCGAGTATCTGGTTGCCAGCCGTCGCTGGTGGGATCTGGACGTCACTTTCGGCCTGGCCTGGGGACGCTTGGGATCGCGCGGCGGCATTCGCAATCCCTTCGCGGCCATGTCGTCGAAGTTCGAAACGCGGGAGTCGAACGATATCGGCGACATCACGCTGAATCGCTTCTTCCGTGGCCGCGATGTCGGCGTGTTCGGCGGCGTGCAATGGCAGACGCCGTTCGATGGCTGGAGCCTCAAGCTCGAGTACGACGGCAACGATTACCAGCACGAGGCGATGGACAACGACCAGGAGGTTCATTTCCCGGTCAACGCGGGCCTCAACTGGCGTTTGTGGAAGTCGGCCGATCTGTCGGCGGGCATCGAGCGTGGCGACACGCTGATGCTGCGGTTCTCCGCGTTCACGAACCTCGCCAAGACGGCGGGCCCGCCGAAGGTTCTCGATCCGGCGACGACGCCGGTGCATGCCAATGAACTGGCTGCCAAGGGCACGCCGCTGGTTGCGGCCGACGCCATCGATCAGGGCTTCTACGAGCGCCTGAAGCTCGAACTCGATCGTCAGCAGATTGCGCTGATCGCGC
>JALRLM010000398.1 GCA_023254435.1 Hydrocarboniphaga sp. | reverse complement strand
TTGGCTTCGCCGCGCGCGAGTTCGCGCGCCTTGTCGAGCACTGCGTGCACCGGCAGCACCAGCGGCGTGGCCTCGGAAATCTTCAGGCGATTGCGCACGGTCGCGCCGGTGGCCTCGACCTTCTCGATCTCCTTGATCAGGTCGGGCAGCGACAGCACCACGCCGTTGCCGATCAGGCAGGCCACGTCGGGGCGCATGATGCCGCTCGGAATCAGGTTCAGCGCGGTCTTGATGCCGTTGATGACCAGCGTGTGGCCGGCGTTGTGACCGCCCTGGAAGCGGACCACCGCCTGAGCGCGGTCGGTGAGCAGATCCACGACCTTGCCCGTGCCTTCGTCGCCCCACTGGGCACCGATTACGACGACTGACTTACCCATGATTCTTCTCGCTTGAGGGACGCCGAATGCGGCGTCCGGTTGATGCCATTCTGTCCAGGGCGCGCATCGATGCGCGATCCCGAGTGATTAGGATCCGAGCTTCAGCAGCTCGTTCATGTCGGCCGAGAAACCGGTTGCCGACAGCGGGCGCCCGAACTCCGCGCCCACGCCATCGTAGCGGCCACCGCGCGCGATTTCGCGGCCATGGCCCGGCACAAAGGCGGCGAACACCAGGCCGGTGTGATAGCGCAGACCACGCAACTCGGCCAGATCGAAGTGGATCGTCACATTGGGGAAGCTGCGTTGCAGTTCCATGGCGGTGCGTTCCAGCGTCGCCAGGGCCTGCTGAACGCCCTCGCCGGCCGCGGCCAGCACCTGCCGGGCACGCGCCAGTACGCCGATGTCACCATTGAGATCCATCAGCGAGGACAGCGCTTCGTAAACGCCGTCGAGCCGGCTGCTGGCCGCGAACTCGGCCAGATCCGGGTGCGACTTGCGCTGCAGGATCTCGAACAGCGCGGACTCGTCGTCGGCGTCCAGGCCCAGTTGGGCCGACAGCGCGCGGTAGATACCAACATGTCCCAGGTCGAGATGGATCGGGCCGACACCGGCCAGCTCCAGGGTCTTGATCATGAGGCTCAGCACTTCGAGGTCGGCGTCCAGCTCGGGCAGGCCGAACAGCTCGCAGCCCACCTGGCGCGGCGAACGCGCGCCGCCCTGGCTGTCGGGCGAGGTGCGCAGCACGGTGCCCAGATAGCACAGCCGCACATGCTCGGCGCCCTCGTAGCGGCGGGCGGCGATACGTGCGGCCTGAGGCGTCATGTCGGCGCGCAGTCCCAGCAGTCGCCCGCTGGCCGGATCGGTGAACTTGAAGGTCTGGCTTTCCAGGTCGCTGCCGGCACCGGTCAGCAGGGTATCCAGATGCTCGACCAGCGGCGGGAAGATGAGCTCATACCCCGCCTGCCGGTAGTGATCCAGCAATTTGCGGCGCAGGTCTTCCAGCTGCCAGGAAACTGGCGGAAGGGCTTCTTCCATGCCGTCGGGCAGCATCCAGCGTTTGATGGCCATTTCGGCGACGGTCCTAATGAGTCCTGGGGAAAAGGGGCGCTATTGTCCTAGCCCGGGCCGCGTTTCGCCAGCCGGGCCCGGGCCCGGAACCGGAACCGGAACCGGAACCGGAACCGGAACCGGAACCGGCCTAGGGTCAGCCGGCCGCGATGACCTGCAACATGATCAGCCCGGCCACCATGCTGATCAGCGCGAGCAGGCGCATCCAGCGATCTTCCAGGCTCGCGAAGTTGAGCAGGGACTGGCGGAAACGCCGCGGCGAAAGGAAGGGCATGATGCCTTCGATGATCAGCAGCAGCGCTACCGCCTGAACGATCTCGACCCACATCGGTGTCGACGGTGCCGGCAGGCGCCTACGGCGCGTTCTTGTTGAAGTACTTGAACAGCTCGCCGCTGGGCTCCAGCACCATCACATCCTGCTTCTTGCCGAAGGCTTCACGGTAGACGTCCAGCGAGCGATAGAAGCTGTAGAACTCCTGATCCTGGCCATAGGCTGCCGCATAGATCTCGGCCGCCTTGGCATCGCCCTCGCCGCGCAGTTTTTCGGCGTCGCGGTAGGCATTGGCCAGCGCGACCTGGGCCTCGCGGTCGGCTTCGGCACGAATCTTCTCCGCTTCTTCGGCACCGCGCGCGCGCAGGTCGGAAGCCGTGCGCGTACGCTCGGCGCGCATGCGCTCGTAGACCGAATCGCTGACGTCCTTGGGCAGGTCGACGCGCTTGACGCGAACGTCCACCAGCTCGATGCCCAGGTCGCGCACGCGATCCGCCGCGCTCTTCTGCAGCGACTGCAGGATCTCGTCACGCTCGCCCGACACCACCTGCTGCACCGTGCGCGAACCGAACTGGTCACGCAGGCCGCGGTTGATGATGGCCGAGAGGCGATCCATGGCGACGATGTCCTGTCCGCCCGTGGCGCGGTAGTACGTGGTGGTATCGGCGATGCGCCACTTCACGTAGTAGTCGACTTCGACGTTCTTCTTCTCGACGGTGAGGAAGTTCTCGGTCTGGTTGTCGAGCGTCAGCACGCGACCATCGAAGCGCAGCACCGTCTGCAGCATCGGCACCTTGAAATGCAGGCCCGGCGCATAGTCCGAGCCCTGAATCTCGCCGAACTGGAACAGTACGACGCGATCACGCTGATCGACGATGAAGAAGGAGCTCGACAGCACGAACAATGCGAGGACGGCAATGGCGATGCCGAGCAGCTGGGAGTTTTTCATTGGCGGCCCCGTTCACGCGAACGCGCGGAGTCGGAAGGATTGGGCAGCGCGCGGTTGGCCGAACCACCCGGCGACGTCACGAAATCGCTGTAATCGTCGGCCTTGGGCGCGTTCTTGATCAGTTGATCGAGCGGCAGATAGAACATCGGGTTGCCTTGCTTGACGTCGACGAGCACCTTGCTGCTCTGCGAGAGCACCTGGCTCATGGTGTCCAGATACAGGCGATCGCGGGTCACCTTGGGCGCCTTGCGATACTCGGTCACCAGCTGCGAGAAGCGCGAGGCATCGCCTTCGGCGCGTGCGATGACCTGCTCGCGATAGGCCGAAGCTTCCTCGAGCTGGCGCGCGGCCGCACCGCGTGCACGCGGCAGGCGGTCGTTGGCATAGGCCTCGGCTTCGTTCTTGAGGCGCTGCTGATCCTCGCGAGCCTTGATGGCGTCGGCGAAAGCCGACTGCACGGCCTCGGGCGGCTGCGCCTGCTGCAGGTTCACTTCGGTCACCACCAGACCACACTTGTAGCTGTCCAGGCGGTCCTGCAGCAGCTGCTTGGTGCGATCGGCGATGGCCTGGCGGCCCTCGGTCAGGATGAAGTCCATCTCGCTGCGGCCCACGGTCTCGCGTACGGCCGACTTGGTAGCCTGGCGCAGCGTCATGTCGGGATCGTCGACCGAGAACAGGTACTGCTCGGCCGAGGACACCCGGTACTGCACGGTCAGTTCGACGTCGACGATGTTCTCGTCCTTGGTCAGCATCGTCGCGCGGTCGTTGACCTGGCGCACCTGCGTGACCTTGACGATCTCCACCTTCTCGGCCGGCCACGGCACATGCCAGCCCCAGCCCGGATCGGTGGTGCGCGAATAGGCACCGAAGCGCATGACCACGCCACGCTCCTGCTCATCGATCACATAGAAGCCGGTCGCCAGCCACAGACCCGCGATGACCAGCACCGCGAGGCCGATCAGACCCTTGGGCAGGCCGGGCAGATTGCCACCACCTGGAGAACGAGGCCCCTTCTTGCCGCCGAAACGCTCTTTAAGCCGGCGCAACATCTCGTCGAGATCGGGCGGGCCATCGCCGCGCTTGTTGCCGCCGGGCCCTTGATTCCAAGGGTCGCGATTCGGCCCAGGCTCATTCCAAGCCATTGATACTCCAGAGGTCCAATTCGTTATCGATTAAGACGCGGCACGCTTGCGATCGCGTTGCATGCCACTGACGGCGGCGGCCTTCTCCATCGTCCTGCTGAGGCCGGGGTCGCGATTCTAACCGGTTGCGTCCGGCGAAGCGCTGCAAGGGGACGCTGGAAACGACTTCAGTGCGGTGAAGACTCCCAATCTTCCAGCACCCGCGGCGGTGGCGGCGGTTCAATTCCCGCCGCCACGCACAGGCCACGCAGACGCTCGTAAGGCAGGATCACAGTCAGATTCACGCTGCCGTCCTCGTCAATGGACTCGCTGCGCACCGCACGCAACTCGAACAGCTGAGCGCGCAGCCTGGCGGCGCGAGGCGGCACCACGATATGAAACTCGGGCAGATCCGGTCGCAGGCGCTCGGAGATCACGGCCTTGAGCAGGTCCAGGCCCGCACCCGTGTGTGCCGAGACGTAGACCCGCTGAGCCACGCCGGCATCGTCGCGCTCAACGCGCGCCGCCTCGTCCGGACGCAGGTCGATCTTGTTGAACACCTGCAGCCGCGGCACGCCGTCGGCCTCGATCTCCTGCAGCACCGCATTGACCTGCTCGACGCGGGCCATGCGCTCCGGATCGGACGAGTCGACGACATGCAGCAGCAGATCGGCCTCGCGCGATTCCTCGAGCGTGGCGCGGAACGCGGCGATCAGGTCGTGCGGCAGGTCGCGGATGAAGCCCACCGTATCGGCCAGCACCACCGGTTCGCCTTCGGGCAGATCGAGCTTGCGCACCGTGGTGTCGAGCGTGGCGAACAGCTTGCTCGATGCATAAGTGGCATC
>JALRLM010000564.1 GCA_023254435.1 Hydrocarboniphaga sp. | reverse complement strand
GAAACCCGGCCATAGGTGGGCTTGATGCCGGTCAGGTTGGTCAGCGCGGCGGGCTGGCGGATCGACCCGCCGGTGTCGGTCGCGGTGGCGACAGGCGCCAGTGCGGCAGCCACGGCAGCCACCGAACCACCTGAGGAACCGCCCGGAACCCGTTCAATGTCCCAGGGATTCTTGACCGCGCCATACCAGCTGGTCTCGTTCGACGAGCCCATCGCGAACTCGTCCATATTGGCCTTGCCGAGCATGACCATGCCGGCGGCATCGAGCTTTTCGACGATGGTCGCGTCATAGGGCGCAATGAACTTGTCGAGCATCTTCGACGCGCACGAAGTGCGAACGCCCAGCGTGCAGAAAATATCCTTCTGGATGAGCGGGATGCCGGTCAGACCGGAAGCATCGCCCGAAGCCAGGCGGGCATCGGCGGCATCGGCCTGCGCCAGGGCACGGTCGGCCGTCACCGTGATGAGGCTATTCAGTTTGGAATCAAGCGTTTCGATGCGCTTGAGAAAGTGCTGCGTGAGCTCGCGCGAAGAGAATCGCTTGGCCCGCAGGCCTTCCGAGAGCTCTTTGATGCTCAGAGTGTGTAAAGACAAAACCCGAACTCCAGATGTGATGTCGCTCCATTCGGAGCGAGGCAGGCGCGTATGAGTCGCGCCCGGTTCGACCGTTTTATTCGATGACCTTGGGAACGAGGTAGAGCCCGTTCTCGGTGGCCGGTGCGATGGCCTGGAACTGCTCGCGCAGATTGGGCGCGGTCACCGCGTCGGGGCGCAGGCGCTGGTGCATGTCGAGCGGATGCGCCATCGGCGAAACCTGCGAGGCATCAACCTTCGACAACTGATCGACCAGCGCCATGATATTGGAGAGCTGGGACGCGTAAGCCTCGGTCTGTTCGGGCTTGAGCTCGAGGCGAGCGAGGTGAGCTACCTGACGAATTTGATCGGCGCTGAGACTCATCGTTGGGGATCTTGTTTCCGTGGTATAACTTGCGCTTCGCATCTTACTTGATCGGACCACTGGTGATCTGCACTGGTCGGGGTCGATCAGGAAAACAGCACGGACGCTCCGAGCCCGCGCATGCGGACTCCGACCCCGAAGAACTGCCCCCCATTCCAACTACAAACCGACCCCAAGCCGATGTTTGACGCCGTCCGCCGCCTATTCGTCAACGACCTTTCCATCGACCTCGGCACCGCCAATACCCTGGTCTACGTTCGCGACGAAGGTATCGTGCTCAACGAGCCGTCGGTCGTCGCCATCCGCCTCGACGCGCGTGGCGCCAAGAAGATCGAAGCCGTCGGCATCGACGCCAAGAAGATGCTGGGTCGCACGCCGACCAACATCAGCACCATCCGCCCGCTGCGCGACGGCGTGATCGCCGACTACACGGTGACGGAAAAGATGCTGCAGCACTTCATCCGCAAGGTGCAGAAGGGCCGCATGATGCGCCCGGTCACCCGCGTGGTGGTCTGCGTGCCCTACGGCTCCACCCAGGTGGAACGCCGAGCCATTCGCGAATCGGTCGAAAATGCCGGCGCGCGCAAGGTTTACGTGATCGAAGAGCCCATCGCCGCGGCGCTGGGCGCCGGTATTCCCATCGGTGACGCGCGCGGTTCGATGGTCGTCGACATCGGCGGCGGCACCTCCGAGGTCGCGGTGATCTCGCTCAACGGCATCGTCTATGCCGAGTCGGTGCGCATCGGCGGCGACAAGTTCGACGAGGCCATCGTCAGCTACGTGCGCCGCCAGTACAACATGCTGATCGGCGAATCGACCGCCGAGCGCATCAAGCAGGAAATCGGCACCGCCTTCCCGGGCCACGAGGTTCAGGAAATCGACGTCGTCGGCCGCCACCTCGCCGCTGGCGTGCCGCGCAATTTCACGATGAATTCCAACGAGATCCTCGACGCTCTGCAGGAGCCGCTGGCCGGCATCGTCAAGGCCGTGAAGCAGGCGCTGGAACGCACCCCGCCCGAACTGGGCTCCGACGTCGCCGAGCGTGGCATCGTGCTGACCGGCGGTGGCGCCCTGCTGCGCGATCTCGACAAGCTGATCTCGGAGGAAACCGGCCTGCCGGTCATCATCGCCGACGATCCGCTGACCTGCGTGGCCCGTGGCGGCGGCATGGTGCTCGACATGCTCGATCGCCAGGGCGACTTCTACAATCTGGACTGATCAAAGCTCTGCAGTTGTCTTATTGTTTTAGCTAAAATCACAGCCATCGGCGTCCCGCCCTGCGCCGATTGCCAGACCCGAGTTTCTGGGTCTATTCTGCTCAAGTGTTAGCACTTGTTGTACAAAACTGCGGAAGGCGCGAGCTTTGAACACTTTCAGCGTCGACCATCGTGACCACCTGTTCCCACGCGGACCAGGATTGGGCCTGCGGGCTTTCGCCTTGCTGGCGATCTGCGGCGGCCTCATGTTCGCGGACTTTCGCAGCGACAAGCTGGCCGGCCTGCGCGAAACCCTGTCCTGGGCGCTGAGCCCGCTGCTGTGGATCACCGACTTTCCGCAGCATCTGCGCGAAGCCGGCGACTACCTCGAAAGCCGCGAGCAGCTCGCCGCCGAAAACACCCAGCTGCGCGAAAAGCAGCTGCGCATTGAAGCCCGCCTGCAGAAGTTCGAGGCCCTGGAAGCCGAGAACCAGCGCATCCGCGAGCTGCTGGCATCGGCCAAGGCCCTGCAGGAAAACGTGCTGATCACCGAGATCATCGCCGCCAACCAGGATCCCTACGCACACCAGATCACGCTCAACAAGGGTGCCCGCGATCGCGTCTATCGTGGCCAGGCGCTGGTCGACGCCACCGGCGTCATGGGCCAGATCATCCAGGTCAACCCGACCACGTCCGTGGGCCTGCTGATCACCGACCCCGACCATGGCATTCCGGTGGAGATCAATCGCACCGGCCTGCAGACCATCGCCGTGGGCCTGGGCGACGGGCAGGCGCTGCAGCTGCCGTTCCTGCCCGGCAACGCCGACATCCAGAAGGGCGACCTGCTGGTGTCGTCGGCGCTCGGCGGGCGCTTTCCGGCCGGCTATCCGGTGGCGCGCGTCTACGAGATCAAGCACAACCCCGGCGAGCACTTCAAGCAGGCGCTCGCCTACCCCACGGCCAAGCTCAACCAGGGACGCCAGGCGCTGCTGGTGTGGAGCGAGAACCGCGAGACCGATAGCGCCACCGAAACCCTGGTGACGCTGCCCGAGTCCGGCGCCGGCAAACCCGAGTCCACCGCTCGCGAGGCGGCCGAACCGGCCACCGACAAGCCGGCGACGACCCCGCCCGCGACGGGCGGCAGCAAGCCCGCGACCGGAAGCCCGCCCCAGACGGCCCCTGCG
Source organism: Hydrocarboniphaga sp. (assembly GCA_023254435.1). Taxonomy (GTDB): domain Bacteria; phylum Pseudomonadota; class Gammaproteobacteria; order Nevskiales; family Nevskiaceae; genus Hydrocarboniphaga. Next base: position 7,424 of record JALRLM010000564.1, on the reverse strand, counting down.
ACGCCCCCCGTCGCAGCCCCGTCCCCGGCGCCGGCTCAACAGGACAACAAGAAACCGGCGACGACGAACCGCTGATGACCGGACGCACTGCTCCCCATCTGGCGTTCTGGCTCAGCCTGCTGGTCGCCCTGCTGCTGCAGCTCATGGCGCTACCCGAGGGCCTGGCCGGCTTTCGTCCGCTGTGGATTCCGCTGCTGCTGGCCTACTGGGCCTTCAACGAGCCGCGCGTGCCCGTACTGGTGGCGGCTTTCGGCTTCGGTCTGGCGATCGACGCCCTGCTCAACGCCGTCATGGGCCAGCATGCGCTGGGCTTCGTCCTGCTGACCTACCTGGTCATCAAGCTGCGCGGCCTGTTCGTGATGTTCCCGCTGTGGCAATCCACCGTGGGCCTGATTCCCCTGTGGGGCCTGTATGCCTTCGTGATGTTCTGGATCGACGGCGTCGCCCATCATCGTTCCGATCCCTGGCTGCGCTGGACGCCCGTGGTGTCGACCACGATGTTCTGGCCCATCGTGTCCGTGCTGCTCGACGCCTACGTGCGCCGCCGCCAGCGCCGGCAGGACGAATGAAACCAATGCCGGCCGTGCGGGTCGATCAGCACGGGATGAGTGCGCGGGTCACATGAGTCGTCACGACAAGATCAAGGATCTCTACCGCGAGAAGCAGACCTTCGCGTCGCGGACGCTGGTCGCGGCCATCGCCTGCCTGTCGATGGCCGCGCTGCTGACCTTCCGCCTGGTCGACCTGCAGGTGCTGCAGCAGACCTACTACGCCACGCGCGCCGACCAGAACCGCATGCGCCTGTCGGCGGTGGCGCCGGTGCGCGGCCTGATCTACGACCGCAGCGGCGCGGTGCTGGCGCAGAACACGCCGGCCTTCGTGCTCGAGGTGGTGCCCGAGCAGGTCAAGAACCTCAGCGACACGCTCGAGCGGCTGTCGAAGATCGTGCGCCTGGAACCCAACGAAATCGCACGTTTCCGCGATCGCGTGCGCAAGTCGCCGCGCTATCGCGGCGTGCCGCTGCGTACCAATCTGTCGCTGGAGGAAGTCGCGCGCTTCGAGGTCAACCGCTACGACTTCGACGGCGTCGACGTCACCGCCGGCCTCACGCGCAGCTACCCGCTGGGCGGCACCGCCGCGCACGTGGTGGGTTATGTCGGCGGCATCACCGAAGACGAATACAAGACCGTGGCCGAGGCCTCGTATCGCGGCCTGTCGCAGATCGGCAAGGTGGGCATCGAGAAGTCTCACGAAAACGAGCTGCGCGGCGAACCCGGCGCCAAGGTCATCGAGGCCAATGCCTACGGCCGGCCGCTGCGCGAGCTGGACTACCAGCAGGGCACACCGGGCCGCAACCTGGTGCTGTCGCTCGACGCCAAGGTGCAGATGGCCGCCGAGCAGGCGCTGGGCGAACTCGACGGCGCCGTGGTGGCGATCGATCCCCGCAATGGCGAGGTCATCGCGCTGGTGTCCAAGCCCGGCTTCAATCCACAGCTGTTCGTCGAAGGCATCGACAGCAAGACCTACAAGGCCCTGCTGGCCGACCCCAAGCGGCCGCTCTACAACCGCGCGCTGCAGGGAACCTACCCGCCGGGCTCCACGATCAAGCCATTCATGGCGCTGGCGGGCCTGGAAAGCGACGTCATCGACCCCAATCACCGCGAGTTCTGCGGCGGCTCGATGCAGCTGCCCAACTCCTCGCGCTACTTCCGCTGCTGGCGCCGCCACGGCCACGGCTCGCTGGACATGAGCGAGGCGATCAAGCGCTCCTGCGACATCTACTTCTACCAGACCGCGATCAGCCTCGGCATCGATCGCATCCACACCTTCCTCGACGAATTCGGCATGGGCCGGCAGACCGAAATCGACCTGCCGCTGGAGCGTGGTGGCCTGCTGCCCTCCCGCGAATGGAAACGGCGCGTGCGCAAGGAAAACTGGTATCCGGGCGAAACGCTCAACGTCGGCATCGGCCAGGGCTACATGACGGCCACGCCGCTGCAGCTCGCGCAGATCTCCGCGCGCATGGCCATGCGCGGCGGCGGCTTCAAGCCGCATCTGGTGCGTGCGCTGCAGGACCCGATCACGGGCGCCACCGAAACAGTGGAGCCCGAACTGCTGCCGACCATCGAGAACCGCCGCAAGGCCGACTGGGAATCGGTCATCAACGCCATGCAGGAAGTCACGCATGCCGAAGGCGGCACCGGCTTCGGCGCGTTCAAGGACGCCGGCTATCGCGTCGCCGGCAAATCCGGATCGGCCCAGGTCATCGGCCTCAAGCAGGACGAAAAGGTGGCGCCGACGCAGGAGTCGCTGGCCCTGCACCTGCGCGACCACGCGCTGTTCATCGCCTTTGCGCCGGCCGAGGCGCCGCAGATCGCCGTCGCCGTGATCGCCGAACACGGCGCGCACGGTGGCTCGGCCGCTGGTCCCATCGCACGCCAGGTCATGGACCAGTACCTGCTCGGCGAGATTCGCTATCGTCCGCCGGGATCGCCGCCGCCCAATGCAATGGGCGTGACGCCGGTCGATCCGGAAATGCCCCTGCCGCCCACCGAGGAGTCGACGGACGGATGAATCCGCTGCTGACCCCGCTGACCTCGTCTCGCCCGCCCGAACCCAGCCTGTCGGACTGGTTCGGCCGCCTGCATCTGGACCTGTGGATGCTGGTGCTGCTCGTCGGCACCGCCTGCGTGGGCCTGGTGGTGCTGTATTCGGCTTCGGGACATTCGATGCCGCAGGTTGTCAGCCAGGCCGAACGCCTGCTGCTGGGCCTGGGCATGATGACGCTGGCCGCGCAGGCCACGCCCGAGATGTATCGGGCCATCGCCCCATGGTTCTACGGTGTCTCCACCGTGCTGCTCGTGCTGACGCTGCTGCTGGGCGATCACGCCAAGGGCGCGCAGCGCTGGCTGGATTTCGGCTTCATCCGCTTCCAGCCGGCCGAATTCATGAAGCTGGCGATGCCGCTGGCGGTGGCCAGCTACCTGCACGGCCAGCCGCTGCCGCCGAGCTTCAAGACCATCCTGAGCACGCTGGCGATGATCGCCGTGCCCACGGGCCTGGTGGCGGTGCAGCCCGATCTGGGCACCAGCATGCTGATCCTCGCCGCGGGCGGCTTCGCGCTGTACTTCGGTGGCCTGGGCTATCGCTGGATTTTCGGCGCCATCGGCGCCGTCGCCGCCGCCGCGCCGGTGCTGTGGACGCGACTACACGACTACCAGCGCCAGCGCGTGCTGACCTTCCTCGACCCCGAATCCGATCCGCTGGGCACCGGCTACCACATCACCCAGAGCAAGATCGCCATCGGTTCGGGCGGGCTGTTCGGCAAGGGCTGGCTCAACGGCACCCAGGCCAAGCTCGACTTTCTGCCCGAGTCGCATACCGACTTCATCTTCGCCGTCTATTCGGAAGAACTCGGCCTGATGGGCGTGATGTTCCTGCTCGGGCTCTACCTGGCCATTGTCGGCCGCGGCCTGTACATCGCCTTTCGTGCACAGGACACCTTCCAGCGCCTGCTGGCCGGCGCGCTGTCGCTGACCTTCTTCGTCTACGTCTTCATCAACATGGGCATGGTCATCGGCCTGCTGCCGGTGGTGGGCGTGCCCTTGCCGCTGGTGAGCTACGGCGGCACCTCGATGGTGAGCATGCTGGCCGGCTTCGGTATGCTCATGTCCATCCAAACCCATCGGAAACTACTCGCAAGCTGATGCGCAAGGGACTGCGTTGCCTCGTTTTTTTTGCCGGAACGGTGGTCATGACGACCGCTGGCGCCGACTACTCCCAGCACCCGCAGGCGGCCCATCTGCTGCAGGTGCTGTCGACCCGCTATGGATTCTCGGCCGCCGATCTGGCCCAGGTGCGCGATGCGCTCGCCACCGCCGAAACCATTCCCGCGCTGATCGAGGCCGAGCAGAAGGCACCTGAGCGCACCGAAACCTGGACCACGTATTCGTCCAAGCGTGTCGATGCGCTGCGCATCAAGCGCGGCGCGCAGTTCATGCTCGACAACCGCGACCTGCTGGCGCGCGCCGAGGCCGAGTACGGCGTGCCGCCCGGCGTGATCGCCGGCGTGCTCGGGCTGGAAACCAACTTCGGCCGCATCACCGGCAAGACCCGCGTGCTCGACGCGCTGGCGACGCAGGGCTTCGATCACCCCACGCGCACACCGTTCTTCTTCAGCGAGCTGGTGGAGTACTTCGCCTTCTGTCGCGATTTCGGCTTCGCGCCCGGCGAGCTCAAGGGCTCCTACGCCGGCGCCATGGGCTGGGCGCAGTTCATGCCGAGCAACTACCGCAAGCTGGCGGTGGATTTCGACGGCGACGGCAAGCGCGACCTGTGGAGCGCGGCCGACGCCATCGGCAGCATCGCGCGCTACTTCAACGACTACAAACCCGAGCTGGGCTGGCACCGCGGCGAACCCTCGATCGTGCGCGCCACGCTGACCGGCAGCCTGGCAGCGAACATCGAGCGCAATGGCAAGACCGTGGCCTACCGTGTCGCCGATCTGGAGCGCGCCGGCATCCGGCCGGCCGTGAAGCTGCCGGCCGAGATGCGCGTGGGCCTGCTGGAACTGGAACTCGATCCGGCCGCGGGGGCCAGCAAGGAATACTGGATCGCGCTGCCCAATTTCTATTCGGTCATGACCTACAACCCGCGCGTGTACTACGCCATGACCGTGAGCCAGCTGGCGAACGAGATGACGGCCGAAGCGGCGCGACTCGACTCGCTGGCCCCCTGATGCCTTTTTCTCGAATCCGCACCCTGGTCGCGCTGCTGAGCCTCGCCACCCTGGCCGCCTGCAGCACGCCGCCTCATCGCAACACGCGCCCTTACACGCCGCCGCCTCCGCGCGTGGTGCCGCCGGAGCCGCCGCTGACCGACGGCCCGCCCAAGCCCTCCGAGATTCCGCCCAACCTCAAGGACCTCGAAGAGCCCGTTCCCAAGGACGAACCCAAGAGCCAGTACGGCAATCCGCCGAGCTATCAGGTGTTCGGCGAAACCTACAGGACGCTGGACTCGGCCCGTGGCTTCAAGGAAACCGGGCTGGCCTCGTGGTACGGCCGCAAGTTCCAGGGCCGCAAGACCAGCAGTGGCGAGCCCTTCGACATGTTCAAGCTCACCGCCGCGCACAAGACGCTGCCGCTGCCGACCTACGTGCGCGTGACCAACCTGACCAACGCCAAGAGCGTGATCGTGCGCATCAACGATCGCGGGCCTTTCCACTCCGAGCGCATCATCGACCTGTCCTACGCCGCCGCGACCAAGCTCGAGCTGCTCGGCGGGCCGGCCATGGTGGAGATCGAGGCGATCACGCCGGGCCAGCCGCTGCCGCCGCCCGTGGGCACGCTGGAGGAAGCCGCCAAGGTCACCGCGCCCAGCGAGGCCAACTACCTGCAGGCCGCCGCCTATTCGAGCCGCGCCAACGCCGCGGCGCTGGTCAAGAAGCTGTCGGCGCAGGGAATCAAGAACGCGGAGATCCGCGAAGGCCGCTTCAATGGCGACGTGATCTATCGCGTCGTCGTCGGCCCCTTCGACAGCCAGCAGAAGCTCACGTCGGGACGCGCCAAGCTGTCATCGGCGGGCTTCCCGTCCATCCCGGTGCGCTACTGATCGGTGCATCCGCGACCCATCGGATAAACTTCGCGCGCCTTTTTGGCCCAACGCCCTCTTTTCGCCCGTACCTAATGAAGAAACTGTTCGCCGCCGCCCTGTTCGCCCTGCCCGTTTCGGCATTCGCGCAGCTCGACAAGATTCCCGATCCGCCGACCATCGACGCCAAGTCCTACGCGGTGATCGACTACGCCAGCGGCGACCTGCTGGTGTCCAGCGAGGCCGATGCGCGCGTCGAGCCGGCCAGCATCACCAAGGTGATGACCACCTACGTCGCCTTCGATGAAATCAAGAAAGGTCGCCTGCATTACGACGACGAGGCGCTGATCAGCGAGAAGGCCTGGAAGCAGGGCATCGATAGCTCCGAGTCGCGCATGTTTCTCGACGTGGGCAGCCGCGTGAAGATCATCGACCTGCTGCGCGGCATCATCATCGCCAGCGGCAACGACGCCAGCATCGCGCTGTCGGAGCACATCGCCGGCAGCGAATCGGCCTTCGCCGAGCTGATGAACCAGTACGCCGCCAAGCTGGGGCTCAAGAACAGCCACTTCGTCGACGCCAGCGGCCTGCCCGACCCCGATCACTACACCACCGCCCGCGACCTCGCGCTGCTGGGCCGTGCGCTGATCCGCGATTTTCCGCAGGACTACAAGATCTATTCGGAAAAAGAGTTCAAGTACAAGATCGCCAGGCCGCAGCCCAACCGCAACGGCCTGCTGACCAAGGACCCGAGCGTCGACGGCATCAAGACCGGGCACACCAACGCCGCCGGCTACTGCCTGCTGTCGTCGGCCAACCGCAACGGCCGTCGCCTGATCGTGGCCGTGATGGGCGCCAAGACCTGGGCCTATCGCGAACAGGCCAGCCTCGAACTGCTCAACTACGGCTTCCGCTTCTTCGAGACCGCGACGCTGCTGGGCCCGGCCAACCCGGTGACCACGGTCACCGCCTACAAGGGCACCGAGGACAGCGTCGCCGTGGGCACGCTGCAGCCGATTTCGCTGAGCCTGCCGCGTGGCGCCAAGGACCGCATCCAGACCCAGCCGCAGATCACCGCGCAGGCCGTGGCACCGATCGCCCCGGGCGCGGTCGTCGGCAGCCTTGCCATCAGCCTCGACGGCAAGCTGATCCGCACCGAACCGCTGGTGGCGCTCACGGCCGTTCCCGAAGGCGGCCTGTTCACGCGGCTGATCGACTCGATCCGCCTCTGGTGGGCGGGTGGCGGCTGACACGCAGACGGCGTCGACGAGCGTCGAACCGCCGCTGGTTCGGCGCCTGCCGGGGCTTTCGGATTACGAAAGCACGGTCGCGCGCATGCGCGAATTCGCCGAAACGCGAACCGCCGATGCGCGCGACGAGCTCTGGGTGTTGGAGCATCCGCGCGTGTTCACGCAGGGCCAGGCCGGTCGCGACGAGCATCTGCTGATGCCGGGCGACATTCCGGTGATCCGCGCCAATCGCGGCGGCCAGATCACCTATCACGGCCCCGGCCAGATCATGGTCTACGTGCTGCTCGACCTGCACCGCCTGGGCTACGGCATCCGCTCGCTGGTCACGCGCATCGAAAACGCCCTGATCGCCACGCTGGCCGGCTACGGGGTATCCGCCTACGCCGACCCCGAGGCGCCGGGCGTCTATGTGGACGTGGACGGCGTGCGCTCCAAGGTCGCCTCGCTGGGCCTGCGCGTCACGCGTGGCCGCAGTTATCACGGACTGGCGCTCAACACCGACATGGACCTGGAGCCTTTCGGCCGCATCGACCCTTGCGGCTACAAGGGCCTGCGCATGACGCAGGTGCGCGAACTGGGCGGCCC
>JALRLM010000442.1 GCA_023254435.1 Hydrocarboniphaga sp. | reverse complement strand
AGGTAACGCGCCTGGGCAACGCGATCAGCGCGCTGGGCGCGGTCAATCTGGCGGCACTCGATGAATTGACGGCTTCTCAGGAGCGAAAGGGCTTCCTGGACGCGCAAAATGCCGATCTGACCCAAGCAATCGAGACGCTCGAGGATGCCATCCGCCGGATCGACCGAGAGACTCGGGACGTGCTGCAGCAGACCTACGACAGTGTCAATCGCGACTTCGGCAAACTCTTTCCCGAGCTGTTTGGCGGTGGCGAAGCTCGTCTGATCCTGACCGGAGACGAGATTCTCGATGCTGGCGTGCAGGTCATGGCTCAGCCGCCGGGCAAGCGCAACACTTCGATTCATCTGCTGTCTGGCGGTGAGAAGGCCTTAACCGCCATCGCACTGGTTTTCGCGATGTTCCAGCTCAATCCGGCGCCGTTCTGCCTCATGGACGAAGTCGATGCGCCGCTCGACGACGCCAACGTGGTGCGTTTTTGCGGCATCGTGCGCGAGATGGCGCAGAACGTTCAGTTCATTATCATCACGCACAACAAGATCACCATGGAGCTGGCGGCGCATCTCCACGGCGTGACCATGCAGGAGCCCGGCGTTTCGCGTCTGGTCAGCGTGGATGTGTCACAAGCCGTTGAGCTGGTGGGCGATGCGCCCGCGCGCCCGGTCGCTGCCGAAATCAAACCGTTCGAGACGTGATGACCATCAACCGATCAGGAATTCCAGCATGAGCGTCATGTCCCCGTTGCAATGGGCTCTGCTCATCCTGAGTGTCGGCATCGTGCTCGCCGTGGTGATCATCAGCCGCCGCGAGCGCGGCGCCTCGCAGCGCCGGATGTCGTTCGGCGAGACCGAGCCGGTTGCGGCGCGTCGGGAGGCTCCGGAGGCTGACGACGAGGTCAAGCAGCAGCTCGATATTTTCGATTCCCCGGCCCCGTCTCCCGTCGCTGCCGAGGCGATGTCCGACGAGCCGGTCGAGTCGGTATCGCCGCGCCGCCCGGCCAAGGATGTCGCGCCTGCGGCTCCGCCAGAGCCTCTCGATCACGGCATCGCCGAGCTGCCGCCCGAGAGCGTGCCGGTCGCCAGCCCGCTGGCATCGCCGCAGTACGACGAGTATGGCGTCGGCCGTCCGCGCCGTCGCGTGATGCCCTCGGTCGACGGCGAAAAACTGTCGTCACCGTTGCCGTCACAGCCCACGCGCGAGCCGCCGAGCTGGCTCAAGGCCTCGCAGCCCAGCGTGCCGACGGTGCCCGCGCCGCCGGTTGCGCCCAGCGTCGCCCCACCGCTGCGGACCGAGGTGAAGCCGGCCGCTGCGCCGTCGCGAGTCGAAGCACCGGCGCCCGCTCCGTCGGTCGCGCCGCGCGCCCCGACACCGCCACCGGCCGCGCCTGCGGTGCCGCAGAAAATCGTTTCTCTGCTGCTGGTCGAGCGCCACGGCGGCGTGGTGCAGGGCGGCAAGCTGCATTCGGCGCTGGCCGCGCAGGGCCTGAGCTTCGGCGCCAAGCAGATCTATCACCGCACCGCGCGCAGCGAGCCGGTGTTTTCGGTGGCCAGCCTGGTCAAGCCCGGCGTGCTGCTGCCCGATCAGGCCGAGCAGTTCTCGACACCCGGCCTGCAGATTTTCATGGTGCTGCCGGGCCCCGTGAAGCCGCTGACCGCGCTGCACGACATGCTGTCGACCACGCAGGCGCTGGCGCGCGCGCTCGATGCCGATGTATTCGACAGCAAGAAGCAGCCGCTGACGTCCGAGTCGATGCGCGCGCTGCAGGCTGACGTCGAGGGCTGGGCCAGGGCCGCCGGCCTCTGATGCGGTCCGGATGAGCGTCGCGAGCAACATCGAGCGGCTGCGTCGCCAGCTCGAGGAACACAATCATCGCTACTACGTCCTCGACGATCCGAGCGTGCCGGACGCCGAGTACGACCGCCTGTTCGAGCAATTGCAGAAGCTCGAGGCCGAGCATCCCGAATTCGCCTCCGCCGATTCGCCGACGCAGCGCGTCGGTGGTGCGCCGCGCGCGGGTTTCGTCGAAGTGCAGCATCGACTGCCGATGCAGTCGCTGCGCAAGTGCGCCGACGAGGACGAACTGCGCGACTTCGATCGTCGCGTGCGCGAGACGCTCAATGTCGAGTCCGCCGCCTACGTGGCCGAGCCCAAGCTCGACGGGCTCGCGGTTTCGCTGAGCTACGAGCACGGGGTGTTCGTACGCGGCGCCACGCGTGGCGACGGCGCCACGGGCGAAGACATCACCGAAAACCTGCGCACGATCCGGCGCATTCCACTGCGCTTGCGCGGCGATGTGCCGCCCGTGGTCGAAGTGCGGGGCGAGGTTTATCTGCCACTCGCCGGGTTCAAGCGCATGGTCGATGAGGCCACCGCCAGCGGCGACAAGGTGCCGGTGAATCCGCGCAACGCCGCGGCCGGCAGCCTGCGGCAACTCGACTCGCGCATCACCGCACGACGTCCGCTCGCCTTCTACGCCTATGGCGTCGGCTACAGCGAAGGCTGGAAGGCGCCCAAGCGGCATTCGCAGGCGCTGGAGCAGCTGCGCGACTGGGGCTTTCCGGTCAGCGAGCATGTCAGGGCCGTGCAGGGCATCGACGGCTGCATCGCATTTTTCGAGGACATCGGCCGCAAGCGCGCCGGCCTGGGCTTCGATATCGACGGCGTCGTCTTCAAGCTCGACGATCTGGCCGGCCGCGAGGAGCTCGGCAGCGTCTCGCGCGAGCCGCGCTGGGCCTGCGCGTACAAGTTCGCAGCGGAGGAGGCGCAGACGCTGCTCGAAGGCATCGAGTTTCAGGTCGGCCGCACCGGTGCGATCACGCCCGTGGCTCGCCTGAAGCCGGTGTTCGTCGGCGGCGCCAACGTCAGCAACGCCACCTTGCACAACATGGACGAGGTCAAGCGCAAGGACGTGCGCGTCGGCGACACTGTGCTGGTGCGACGTGCGGGCGATGTGATTCCCGAAGTGATCGGGGCCGTGCTCGAAGACGAGGCTGCGCGCGAAGCGCATCTGCTGCGGCCCGAGCCCGAAATGCTGACCGAATGCCCGGTCTGCAACGGCAAGGTCGAGCGCGTCGAAGGCGAAGTCGTCGCCCGCTGCGCCAATGGCCTCTCGTGTCGCGCGCAGCTGCACGGGGCGCTGATCCACTTCGTCTCGCGCAAGGCGATGGACGTCGAAAAGCTCGGCGAGAAACTGCTCGCGCAGCTCATCGATCAGAACATCGTCAGATCGCCGGCCGACATCTACGACACGACCAAGGTCAACGCGGGCGTGCTGACCGACCTCGAGCGCATGGCCGAGAAATCGGCGTCCAACGTGATCGCGGCGATCGAAGACAGCAAGAGCACCACGTTCCAGCGCTTCCTGTATTCGCTCGGTTGCCCGCAGGTTGGCGAAACCACGGCGCGCGATCTGGCTCGCCAGTTCGGCGATATCGAGGCCTTGATCGCCGCTGCCGAACGCGATGCGGAGCACGCCAAGGCCCAGCGCGCTTTGCGTCTGGCGCGCGAGGCACAAGAGCGCGAGCAGGACAAAAAAATTCGCCGCTCCGAAGCCGAGCGTGCGCCGGCCTATCCGGAGTTGCAGGCGGTGCCAGACGTGGGCGAAACCGTGGCGGCGCACATCTGCCTTTTCTTCAGCGAGCCGCACAATCGCGAGGTGATCGCCAAGCTCCTCGAAGCCGGCGTGAACTGGCCGGCACCGAAGGCGGCCGCCACCGGCAATCTGAGCGGCAAGACCTTCGTCATCACCGGCACGCTGCCGGGTGTCTCGCGCGAGGAAGCCTCGGCGCTGATCGAAGCCAACGGCGGCAAGCTGTCGGGCAGCGTATCGAAGAACACCGACTTTCTGCTCGCAGGCGAAGCGGCCGGCTCCAAGCTCGCCAAGGCCGAAAAGCTCGGTGTCAGCGTGATCGATCTGGCGGCGCTGCACCGCCTGATCGAATCGGCGGACTAGAAGCCCGACGCCGAATGCTCGTCCCGAGCCTGCGCCCGAGTGGCCGCACCGCAGGCTTTGCGGCAAAGTGAATCCATGCTCCGCACGCTGTCCATTTTCGGCTCGCTGATTCGCATCGCCATCGCGGCGACGCTGCTGTGGCTCTGCGATCAGGCGCTGCCGAGTTGGGAGGCGCAACAGGCGCTGGCCGGCATGGCCGACTACGACTATCGCGCGCAGGCCGAAGATCTGCGCGCGCAGCAGCGTTTCGGCGAGGCTCTGCTCGTGGTCGACGCGGGATTGAGCGAGGCCAGGGCCGATCCCGTGCAGCAGCAGAGCCTGAGTCTGCTGCGCCAGAGCATCGTCGATGAGCGCGACGACTGGCGCCGTCGGCTCGCGGATGTCGGGCAGGGTGCGCTGACCGGTACCGGCGAGTCGCGCGAAGCCCTGGCCGGCGCGGTGGCGGCCGATCTGTTCGTGTTCGGCGACGTGCGCGATCTGCTGATACAGGGCAGTCGCGGCTTGCAGGGCGAGGAGGTGGACGAGGTCATCGTCGGCCTGTCGGCTGCCGGTATCGCGCTCACAGCCGCACCGGCGCTGGACCTGGGCACCGCGCTGCTCAAGTTCGCTCGCCGCGTCGGCGCGCTCAGCGAGGCCTTTGCGAAGCAGGTGGTCAGGCTCACGCGCGAAGCCGTCGATACGCGCAGCGTGGCGCCGCTAGGCGAGGTGATTCAGGACAGCGCGCGCCTGGGCCAGCACGCCGAGCCCGCCGCCGCCATCGCTATTCTCAAGAACATCGACGATGCGGCGGTGCTCAAATCGGCGGCCAGGCTCGCCGAAAAGCCGGGCGGCGCATTCGCCTTGTGGGTCGGCGAAAAACCGGCCCTGAAGCTGGCCGGTGCCGGCGCGGATGGCGAAGCCTGGCTGCTGCGCGCATCGCGCAAGGGCCGCGCCGGCATCGAGTTCGCCGCCGCGCGGCTGCCACAGCTGGCGCGCGTGCATCCGCTGCTGGGGCTAATCAAGGGACTCTACAAGGGCCATCTTCAGCAACTGCTCAACGGCTGGCTCATGCGCCATGCGCCGCAGCTGGTCGGTCTGTTCGCGGGCTGGCTGCTGTTCGAGGCGCTGCTGCTGGTTGCACGCTTGTTCACGAGTAGCAGCGACGATGGCAGTTCGGACCCGGCATCGCCCGCAGCACCGCGACAGGCTCCGGGAATGACGGCGGGCTCGTCCGCGGATTCAAATCCCGAATCGGGTCGGCGCGAGCCCAGCGTCGGCTGAGCCCGCGCCACCTTCGATGCCTCAGGTCACGACGTCGGGCGCCTTGCGGCCGGTGATCTCGCCGATCCTGATGAGCTGATCGGCGATCGCGGCCAGCGGCGCCAGCGCCTCACCGGTCTTGTAGCCCAGCTTGTCGGCGACCGTTTCGTAGCGCTCCAGGTACAGGCGCAGCGTGGCGCCCTTGGTGCCGGTGCCGGACAGGCGCAGGATCAGGCGGGCGGCCTCGCCGAAGACGATGCGAATGCCCTGCGACTTGGCGACGCTGCCGTCCACCGGATCCTCGTAGCCGAATTCGTCGGCCTGGCTGACCGTCCATTCGCCGAACTTATGCCCGGCGAGCTTGGGCAGCGAGGCGATCAGCGTGTCCATGACCTGATTGGCGACGGCCGTGGGCAGCTCGTCGTAGTCGTGACGGGCGTAGTAGTGGCGGCCGTACTGCTTCCAGTGCGCGTCGGCGATCTGCTGCACCGACAGGCCGGTTTCGGCCAGCACGTTGAGCCAGGCCAGCACGGCCCAGACACCGTCCTTTTCGCGCACGTGGTTGGAGCTGGTGCCGAAGCTCTCTTCGCCGCACAGCGTGATGCGACCCGAGTCGAGCAGGTTGGCGAAGAACTTCCAGCCCGTGGGTGTCTCGTAGCAGGGCATGCCGCGGCCCTTGGCCACCATGTCGAGCGCCCGGCAGGTGGGCATCGAACGCGCCACGCCGGCCAGCCCCTTCTTGTAGCCCGGCAGCTTGTCGAGGTGCGCGGCCAGCATGGCCAGCGAATCGCCCGGCGAAATGAAGATGCCGCGACCCAGGATCATGTTGCGGTCGCCGTCGCCGTCCGAGGCGCCGCCGAGGTCGGGCGCGGATTCGGAATACATCAAGTCGACCAGCGGCTTGGCGTAGATCAGATTCGGATCGGGGTGGCCGCCGCCGAAGTCTTCGAGCGGGCTCGCATTGAGCACCGACGCCGCCGGGGCGCCGAGCAGGTCGACGAAAATGCGCTTGGCATAGGGGCCGGTCACCGCGTGCATGGCGTCGAAGGCCAGGCCGTGGCCCTTCTTGAACCAGTCGCGGATGCGGTCGAAGTCGAACAGGGTCTGCATCAGCGCGGCGTAGTCGTCCACGCAGTCGACGACCTCGATGTCCATGTCGCCAAGCTTCTGGCTGCCGCGACGGTCCAGGTCGACCCAGACATTTTCGACGATCCGGTAGCGGGTGATGGCCCTGCTGACCTCGTAGATCTTGTTGGTCAGCGTCTCGCTGGCCTGGCCGCCGCCGGCGATGTTGAACTTGAGTCCGAAGTCGCCGTCCTCGCCGGCGGGGTTGTGGCTGGCCGTGAACACCAGACCGCCGGCCGCGCCGCTGATGCGGATCATGTGGCTGGACGCCGGTGTCGACAGGATGCCGCCCTGGCCGACGATGACCTTGGCCACGCCGTTGGCGGCGGCCATGGCGATGGCGGTCTGGATCGCCGTGCGGTTGTGGTAACGGCCGTCGCCGCCCATGACGAGCGTGGCGCCCTTGAGCGCCGTTTCGACGTCGAAGATCGACTGCAGGAAGTTCTCGAGGTAATGCGGCTGCTGGAAGACCGCCACTTTCTTGCGCAGGCCGGCGGTGCCGGATTTCTGGTCTGGATAAGCTTTTGTGGCGATTTCGCGAACGGGCATAGGGTTCTCGTGGTCAGAAGGGCTGCGGTATGCAGATTGCGGGCGATACTGTAGAGGCAGCCAGCTGACTCTAGCCCGCTAACTCGTCGCTTTGGAAGCTCTGGGCCCCGGTACGTTTTCGGGGCTTGAAAGCGCGTAAACAACCCTTATAGTCGGCCAATGCCTGCGATCTCTACATCAGACCCAGCCGTTGCGGGTGGACAGACCCGGCGGCTCGCCCAGCTTCTCGATCTCTACGAGCGCAATTACCGGCTCATCGAGCGCCTGATTCCCGAACTGGAAATGCCGTTCCAGGACGCGGTGTCGAACTCCAAGTCCGATCTGCCGCTGCACCTCACGGTGCAGGAGAAGGATCGCTACACGGTCACCTTCAAGCTGACCTACGAGTTCATCGACAGCGACGGTGTGCGCCGCCAGCCCGATATCTGGGTGCGCGTCTACCGCGACGCGACGATGGCCGAGGCGCTCGAGTGCAGCCATCGTCCGCCCTGGCAGGCCGAGGACGACGCCGACCCCAAGGCCTGGCGCTTTCTGAGCGAGCAGTGGCGGCGCAACCTCATGCTCGGCAAGTGGCTGGAGTATCTGCTCGACCACGGCCACGGCTTCACGCTGACGGCGCGCCCGCGCTCGCGGTCCAAGTCGTCGTCTGCGGCGTCGGCCGCTTGAAGCCCGCCCTCCGCTTTGGCGGAGGGCTTAGAACTGCTGACCGCTCAGGCCCCGGCTCGCCGGTCCCAGCAGCCACAGCAGCTTCGGCACGGCGGTGGCCGGCACGTCCACGGGTGTCAGCGATTCGCTGGCGTAACCCTTGGCGCGCAGCGCGCTGCGCATCGGCCCCGGATGCCAGCTGTTGAAACGCAGGCCGCTGGCCGAGCGTGATTCGCTGTCCAGCTCCAGTGCCCAGGTCTTGAACATCGCCTCGGCCGCCGCCTTGGTCACGCCGTAGATGCCCTGGTAGGGCTTGGGCGCACGACCGGCATCGTCGCTCACGAACACCACCGAAGCATCCTTCGACGCCCGCAGCATCGGCAGGCACAGGCGCGTCAGCGTGTACGGCGCGGTCAGGTTGACCTGCAGGCCGTCCAGCCATTCGCGCGGCGGCAGGTCCTCCAGCCGCGTGAAATTCTTGAAGTGCGCGGCGGCGTGGACGATGCCGTCGAGGCGGCCGAAGGTCTGCTCCACCATCTGCGCCAGGTTCTCGTATTCGGCCCAGGTCGCGGTCATGAGGTTGATCGGCACGATCGCGGGCTGCGGTCCGCCGGTGGCTTCGAGCTCGTCGTAGAGCTTTTCGAGCTTGGGCACGCTGCGCCCGGCGATGATCACCGTGGCGCCCAGTTCGGCCAGGGCCTTGGCTGCGGCGGAGCCGAGTCCGCCCGTGGCGCCGGTGACCAGGATGAC
>JALRLM010000426.1 GCA_023254435.1 Hydrocarboniphaga sp. | reverse complement strand
AGGATCACCGCCGTGCCGGCGATCTGCATCGGGCTCAGGTGCTCGGACAGTACCCACCAGCCCAGCAGCACGGCGATGGCCGGATTGACGTAGGCGTAGGTGGCCAGCGCCGCCGGCGACACCTGCTGCACGAGCCAGTAGAACGCACCGTAGGCGACGCAAGAGCCGAACACCACGAGATAGGCCAGCGCGGTCAGGCTGCGGGGTTCCCAGCGCCATTGCCCGGCCTCGCCCATGGCGAACCCGATGGCCGAGAGCAGCACGCCGGCGATGAGCATCTGCAGCCCGGCCGACATCGTCGCGCCGACCGTGACCGGGTAGCGCTTGGAGAATACCGAGCCCACCGCCCAGCCGATCGGCGCGATCAGCAGCGCGGCGTAGGCGGGCCACGGGGCCAGGGCCGATCCGACGCCCTCGCCCACGAGCAGCACGACGCCGCCGAAGCCGACCAGCAGGCCGGCGACGCGCAGGCCGCCGAGCTTTTCGCCCTGCGGTCCCAGCGTGCCGAGCCAGCCCATCCACAGCGCCGAGGTGGCCACGATCAGGGCCGCCTGATTGGACTCGACCCATTTTTCGGCCCAGGTCACCAGGCCGTTACCGGCGACCAGCATGACCGTCGCCGTAAAGACCAGCCGCAGCCAGTTGCCGCGATCGCGCGGCAGGCGAGCGCCCGTGACCGCGCCGTACACCACCAGCAGAGTGCCGGCGACGATGAAACGCAGTCCCGCCGACAGGGCCGGCGGCAGCGATTCCACGACGATGCGGATCGCCAGATAGGTGGAGCCCCAGATCACGTAAACCGCGAGAAAGGCCAGCACCAGCTGAATACGGCGCAATTCCATTGGGCTCCCCATAAACGAACCGCCCGGCGAGAGCCGGGCGGTCGGTACGACTAGTTTAAACGCCGCGGGGCCTACGTCGTCGGCGCCTCGCCCTCGGCGCGGATCTGACGCAGCCACTGGCCGGCCTGGCCACGCGTGTTGTCGTAGCCCAAGGCCTTGTTGGCAGCCGACTCGGCGGCCTTCATGTCCTTGAGACTGTAGGCGGCGATCGCCAGGCGCAGGTAGGCCTCGCCCGAGCGATTGCCCAGACCGCCCTTGGCCACGGCCTGCTCGAGCATCTCGCGCGACTCCTTCCAGCGCTCGGCATCGCCGTACATGGCGCCGAGCTTGAAGTAGTAGTCACCCTTGGACGACATGGCCGCGAGCTTCTTGAGCGCCGCTTCGGCTTTGGGCAAGTCGCGCGCATTGATCCAGGCATTGGCCACCGACTCAAGGTTCTTCTCGTCGGAGGGCACGCGGTTCTTGTCCATCGCATCCTGCAGGAAGGTCGCGGCCTTGAAGGGCAGATCGACCATCATGTAGACGTTGTAGAGGTTCTTGATCTCGTTGGGCTGCGTCACGAAGCCCTGGCGATCGGCCAGCGCGAGCACGGCCACGGCCTCGGGATCCTGCTTGAGCTCCAGGAACATGCCCGACAGCTGGCGCCAGTAGTCGGACTTGGTGGGCACCAGCGCGATCAGCTTGATCAGCGTATCGGCGCAGCCCTTGAAGTTCTTGGTCTCGTAGTACAGCGCCATCTTGAGCTGCAGCCAGCTCTCCTTGACCTGCTTGGACTTGGCGATGGCCTGATCGACCTGCGGAATCGCGTCGTTGAAACGCTTCTGCTCGGCGTAGGCCTGGGCCAGAAAGATATGCGCCTCGGCCGAAACCGGGCTGCACGAATCGGCGATGTAGCGCTCCAGCACCTTGGCGCCGGCCGCGTACTGCTTGTCGGCGATCAGCAGCTGGCCGAGATTGAACTGCAGCTGGTCGTGCTGCGCCTGCGGCAACGCATTGGCGTCGAGCGCCTTCTGGAACACCTTGGCGGCGTTCGGATAGTCGTTCTTGGAGCTGTAGGCGAAGCCGAGGTTGTAATAGACGATGGCCTTTTCATAAGCCGAGCCGTCGCCGTCGGTCATCTTGTTGAGGCGTTCGATGGCCTCACCGTACTTCTGGTTGCCGATCAACGCGGTTGCGGCCTCGACGCCCTTGTAATAGGACTCCGACATGCCGCCCTCGGCCTTGCGCGGATTGGCGCAATCGGCCGCCTGCGCGCCGAACGACGACACCATGCCGATCGCGGCCACCAGTCCGAGGATGGGGAAAGCACGCTGCATTACTATTCCTCTCCGCAATTGAACTTCAGCGGCTGGCTGCCCTTCTGCGGCACGGCCTTGCCGTCGACAACCTGCGGCTTGAACTTCCAGCGCATGGCGGCGGAAATCGCCGCGGCGTCGAAGATGCCACGCGGCTTGGCGCTCTTGACCGTGGCCGATTCCACCGAGCCATCGGCACGCACGAGAATCTCGAGGATCACCTCGCCCGACAGACCGTCCTGCAGGGCACGGCGCGGGCACTGCGGCGCGATACGCTGCAGCGGAATGATGTCGCCCTCGAACAGCGCCGGGCCGGGCGTACCCACGCCTCCGGAACCCATCTGGCCCAGGAACGGACCACCACCGATGCTGGCCGACAGGCCCAGGTTCGGCATGTTCATGGGCATCGGGGATTCCTGCGGCGTGTCCGCGGAAACCTTGAGCTTGGGCGGCGGCGGCGTCTTGGGCGGCGGCGGCGGCGGTGGCGGCTTGCGGCGCTCCAGCGTCTGCAGTTCGGTTTCTCGCTTGAGACGCACGAAATCGATGGTCGGCAGCGTCTCGGCCTTGTTCATGCCGGTGTGACCGCCCTGGATCAGCAGATACATGACCCAGAACATGGCCGCCGAAAAAATCAGCGATCCCAGCGCGGCCGGAAGAACGCGGGTGCTGGTACCCGTTTTGACTTTGCTTGCCATGCGCCCGGTTATCCGCGGTTGCTCAGCGTGGCGATGGACACGTCGCTGATGCCGCCGAGCTTCACCTGGTCCATGACCTGGGTGAGCATGCCGGTCTGCGAGGCCTCGTCGGCGATGATCACGACGGTGTCGTCGGGACGCTCGGCATGCAGTCGCTCGATGAACGGGCGGATCTCGCGCATGTCGACGCGGCGCTTGTCCATCCACACGTCGCCGTTGGGACGGATGGCGATCAGAATGTTGCCGTTCTCGCGGCTCTCGGCGGTTTCGGCCTCGGGGCGCGTGACAGTGACACCCGCCTCTTTGACGAACGAGGTGGTGATGATGAAGAAGATCAGCAGATTGAGAACGAAGTCGAGCATCGGCGCGAGGTCGATGCCGGTCTCCTCGCTGTCAGGGCTGTGACGACGGGACATCATGGGGTTTTAGCCTCCCGACGCTGCGCCGGAGGCAGCGATGGATACGTTCATCACGCCACCTTGGCGGACCTGGTCGATCACCGAGACGAGAATGCCCGTGGGCGCTTCCTTCTCGGCCATCACGACCACGGAATCCTCGGGCTTCTGCGCGTGCAGGCGCTCGATGTTGGCGCGAACCGCACGCACGTCCACCACGCGCTTGTCGACATAGATTTCGCCGTTGGCGCGGATGGCGATGAGGATGCTGCCGCCTTCCTTCTTCTCGGCTGCCGACGAGCTCGGACGGCTCACGGTGATGCCGACTTCCTTCACGAACACGGCGGTGATGATGAAGAAGATCAGCAGGTTCAGGACGAAATCCAGCATCGGCGCGAGGTCGATGCCGGTCTCGCCGTCACTGTGGTGCATCGATTGGCGACGCATGCGCATGGAAGCGGTCTCTTAGTATTCGAACTTGTCGGCCAGCAGCTCGGCTTCGAGGCGGGCGCGATTGGTGAAGTAGAACACCGGGTACAGGCCGCTGATGCTGACCATGAGGCCCGAAAGCGTGCAGATCATCGCTTCCGAAACGCCGTTGGCCATCGAACGCGCGTCGGCCGAACCACGGGCCGCCATCGAGTCGAACACGTTGAGCATGCCTTGCACGGTGCCGAGCCGCCCCAGCAGCGGGCCCATCGGCACCAGCACGCGCAGCATCTGCATGTTGGCCGTCATGC